>JAITBO010000066.1 GCA_031283505.1 Treponema sp.
TAGAGTCTGTCCACAAAGTCGGTTACTTTGCGGACAGACCTTGCATTTTCTCGCCTAAAAGCTGCGAAAATGCGGGTTTCAAGGTGGTCTGTCCATAATGTGTCTACATTATGGACAGACTCTAGTTAGGGGGGCTCTCCCCCGCCGGACATCGCCGGACTTATGTTATATTGAGATAATTGTAGCGGGCATGAAAGAAAACCGTCTGACACGCATAATCTCCAGTATCCTCGTGTTTACGGTCCTGATTGCCGCCACGTTTTTGATTGTACGGCCCCTGCAAAGAGATCTTTTTGCGAAAATGACGGCCTTGCGGGACGAGTTTATCGCCCAGGGAGAGGCTTTTCTCGGCATGAGGATCGAATATTCATCCATGGGGCCTTCCATTTTTAGTGCCTTAGACATACGGGGTATACGGATTTACGGGTCCGCCCCCGCTCCCCTGGTTTCCCTTGCCCGGCTGAGGGTCTCCTTTTCCCTTTTGGACATCCTGCAAGGGAAGGGCTTGGACGCCCTCAGTCTGATCCGGCTGGATAAACCGGTGATTTCCCTGGACTTTGACCATACCGGGGATTGGGAAGCCCTTCTTGCGAAAATCGGGCAACAGGGGGAGGGCGGTCCCGGCGCGGCCTCGGACGAAGGTTCCGGGAATTGGCTTATGGGGCTTTCCGGGGATGTCACCCTCAAAATACGAGGTGGAGAAGGTAAACTCCTTATGGGGGAAAACCGGTTTACCCTTTCCGGCATCAACATGGATATGGTGGTCCGGGGAAGCCTCATCTCGGTGAAGGGCAAGGCGGAAGGGACGGCGTTCCTGGAATCCTTTTTGGATCGGTCTATGACCATGGGGATGAGCGGCAGGTTCAGCGGGAAACTGGACACCCGGCTTAGAGAAGGAAACCTGGTCGTGGCCGTCCCCTCGTTTTTCGGGGATGGGTTCAACTTTAGAAGTTTTCAGTTTGATGTCGCCCTGGATCCGGAAAAGATTGAGATTCAAAAGGCCGGGGACCGTTTTTCCGGGGGAATGAGTTCCTTTGATCTTGCCCTGGGGTATGCCTTTGACGCCCGGCGTTTTTTCGGGCGTTTTGAAGGCCGGGATTTTACCCCCCGGCTTCTTCTTTCCTTTTCGGGACCCTGGAAAGAGTACAATCCCATTCTCGGTCTGAGCGTCAACGGATCGGTGTCTTTCGAGGCGGCCCTTCAAGGCGGGATTTCCTACGCGCTGGACCTTTCCGGGGACCTGGGTGCTCTCTTCCCGATTGGCGGTGTTTCCTACGCCGTTGCCGCAGCAGGAAACGGGAAATACGTCCGGTTCCGCCGCCTGCTCCTCACGTTTCCCAGGGGGGATATACAATATGCCGGGAGCCTTGATTTTAAAACCCTGTCCCCCAACGGAACGATTTCCATACACGATTTCAGTCTTGCCTCCGGCGGCGATTCCCCTGATTCGGACGGCGGCGCGGATGGATATGTGATAAACGCGGACCTTACGGTGAACTCTTATGGCCGGACTGTCACCGTCTTTGGGGACAGCGTGGCAATGGGGCCGGTCCTCTTTACCGCCCTGGACGCCGACATACGGCGGGAAGACGGCGGCTTTACCTTCGATTTTTCGGCCCTGCGGTTGTTCACCGGTCTGGAATCCTCTGATGATGTCCGTATAAGCCGCCTTTCCATGGAGGGGTCCCTGGATTACACCCCCCGGCATCTTCAGGCCAGCCTGATTTTGGATACCTTTTCCGTGGATGACATACTCCTTATGTTTCGTCCCCTGGGAATAGTCCCCGCCCTTCCGGAACCGGCGTTCCTGATTGCCGCGGATACTTCGATTACCACCGAGATCTTCGTAACCACCGATTTCGATCAGATTCTTTACAACGCTCCCCGCCTTGTACTTGTCTACCGGGAAGGACAGAATGAAATTGTCGCTCTGGCCTCTGTTTCCGGAACAAACAGGCATTTTGAATTGAACGAAAGCCGCGTTGTCCTGGCCGGCAGTGCGGCGGAAGTATCGGGATACCTGGACTTTTACAATCCCAATGACATTACTTTTTCCCTGAGGGCTTCTTATCGGGATATGTTCTATTATTTTGACGGCGGCATACTGGATCAGAGGTCTTTAAGCGTCCAGGGCTCCTACGGCCTTTCTGTCTATTTGACCCGGACCCCGGAAGGCGGTTATTCCGGGTATGCCGAGGCCGCTTCCATACCCCTTCCTTTTCGGAAACAGTTTTTCCGCCTGGGGTTTCTTGCATCCCTGCGGTATGACTCCCCTCAATCCTGGTCGGCGGACTTGACCTGGCTGGAAATAAGCGAATTGGCAACCCCGGTGTCGCCCTCCGCTTCCCTGCGTTTTGCCGGGAGGGCGGATCAGAACGGTATGTTGTTCCACGACATCGTATTTGACGACGGACGGGGAGAACTTTTTGGCCGGGCGGCTCTTTCCTGGGGCGAAGATATGAGAATACCGGTCCCCGGTCCTATTGCCGGGGTCGGATCGGACTGGTCCCTGATCACCTTTTTCCTCCATCTGGAAGACAAGCAGGGTAGTGAAACCTATAATCTTGAAGGCGAGTACGAAAAGGGTTTTCTGGAGATACGCCTCCTGGGACGGGAAATGCAGTTGGGCCGGGTATCCGCCTCCTTCACGAATGCCCTGGCCGCCGGTGAAGGCCGGTTACAGTGGACGCCCGGCGGGGCTTATGAAATCACGGTAACTCTGTCGTCCCTTACCGCCAGATATAACGAAAACCTCATAACCCTTTCGGCCCAGGGGTCCCTCACGGAGGAAGAAATGGAGATCCGCAATCTCAGGGTGAGTTATGGGAACCTTGAGGCGGAACTCCCCAGGTTCCAATTGAACCGCCGGGATTCCGGGGTTTGGGCCCAGGGGCAGATCCGGGGAATTGCGGTAGGCCGGAGAATCGAAGGATCCTTTACCGCGGAAGCGGGCTTTGAACCCCTCAAGTCCTGGCTGGCCTTGGGAGAAGTCCTGAATTCTTTTTCCGGTGTTGTTAATGTAGAATACATACGCCTTGATGCCCTGGAAGTTTTGGAGCCTTTTCGCCTGATGGTTTCCCGAAGCGAATCCCTCATCTCCCTTTCCGGGGGCCCCCGGAATATGCTGCGATTTAGTATTGTCGGCGACGGGTCCTTTTACGCCGGCCTTTCCTACCCATCCCCCATCAGAGGCGCCTTGACCGGAACCATTGCCGCCAATACGATAGATGCCCGGGCATCGAATCTGTACGTCGATCTTACCGCTCTGGGCCGCCTTTTGCCCTACAAGGAGACGGTCGCCCTTACCGGCGGACTGGCCAATGTATCGGTGGACATACGGGGACCCCTGGGAGATCCGGAATTCTTCGGGACAGCTTGGGGAAACAGCGTCCGCCTTGAGATTCCCAGGTATTTGGGCGCCGAACTCGGCCCTGTCCCCATGACCGTGATCCTGGAGGGTAACGAGATGCGTTTTGGTCCCATAAACGTGCCTGCGGGAAAGGGATCCGGCATGGTTTCAGGATGGTTCCGGTTTGACCGCTGGATTCCCAATACCTTCAGCATAGATATTACCTCTTCCCGGGAACATCCCGTCCCCTTTGATTTTGAAATTCTGGGGATTATAGCCCACGGGGGCGCATCGGGTGCCATGAATGTCTCAATGCAGGATTCGCGGCTGCTCCTTTCCGGAAATCTTCTGGGAGAGGATACGGAAATAATCCTGGACGCCCAGGGAATTACTGCGGCCATGGATCAGCAAGACTTAGGCAATATAGGGATCATCGCGGATTTTACCCTGACAACAGGCAGAAAAGTGGAATTCTTTTGGCCTACGGCGGATTATCCCTTGCTGCAAGCCGCCGCAGCGGCGGGGATAGAAGTAAAAATCACCAGCGATTCCGAAACCGGCCGTTTTTCCATAACCGGAGACGTGGATTTCAGGAGCGGTTCTCTTTATTATGGGCAGCGGAGTTTTTATATCCGGGAGGGGACCTTGTTCTTTAACGAGAACGAAATTCAGTTTGATCCCCGGATTACGGTACGGGCGGAAACCAGGGACCGTACCGACGACGGGCCTGTTACCATTTCCATGATCGTGGACAACGCCCCGCTGATGTCATTTACCGCCCGGTTTGAGTCCAATCCGCCCCTTTCCCAGGTTGAAATACTTTCCCTTATGGGGCAAAACCTGACCGGTCTTCCCGCTGAGGGAGGGGAGGGGGCCAAGGTCCAAAATATCGTGTTTTCGGGGGTCGATTTTCTGTCCCAGTCCCTTGTTTTCCGCCGTATAGAACGGATAATCCGCAGTTTTACCCGCTTGGATATGTTCACCTTTCGCTCTCCCCTTGTACAAAATTTTATTTCCTCACGGTGGAACCCGGTTGACAATGGGGAAAGGGGTAACTATTTTGATAATACCGCTGTTTTCTTTGGTAAGTACTTTAGTTCGGATATGTTTTTTCAGGGTAGTGTTTTGTTGCAATACGATGAAAATAAACTGGAGATGGGTGGGTATACCTTTGAAGCAGATCTGGGTATAGAACTTCGCAGTCCATTATTTGATATCCGCTGGAATATCGCGCCCTTTAAGTATGAGACATTTTTTGATGCATCCTTCACACTAACGTGGAGATGGTTGTTTTAGAAGGAGTTTAGATGCGCAGAAGATTAGGGTTCGCATACCTTATTGTTTACATTTTGTTAACGGCAGGTTTAGGGGTTGCCCAGGAATCAGGGGAATGGTATCTGGAAAAACCCATACGGAATGTGGTTTTTGAAGGACTTAATCATGTCAAAATGTCGGAGTTGGAGGGCGTCATTGAGCCTTTTCTGGGCCGTCCTTTTTCCGATGAAGTTTTTTGGGAACTCCAGGGACGAATTTACGCGCTGGAATACTTCGATGTCATATCTCCCAGCGCGGTGCCAGCGGACTCTGCGGGAACGGAGGTGGTTATACGATTTGTGGTTACCGAACGGCCTATCGTCTCCCGGATAAGTTTTGTCGGCAACAGCGGCCTTCGCCGCAGCGAACTCATGGATACGATCACCATCAAGGTGAACGACGTGGCGAACCAACTCAAGCTTCGGGCGGATGAGGTTGCCCTGCTCAACAAGTACCTGGAAAAGGGGTATCCCGATGCCCATATCCGTTCCGAATCCCAAGCCGCCCGGGACGGATCCGTCACGGTTACCTTCTTTATCACCGAAGGGGATAAGATAAGCATAGACGCCTGCTACTTTGAAGGAAACGCCATCTTTTCGGACCGGACTCTTAAAGGGCAGCTTTCCTTAAAAACAAAGGGGCTTTTGAATGACGGCGCTTTTCAGGAAGCCAAACTTGTCGCCGACCGGGCCGCCATTACCCAGTATTATCATGACAGGGGATACATAGATGCCGAAGTGACCGATGTGGTCAGGGACGCCCATAAGGACGAAAAGGGCAATAACAATCTGTCCATAACCTTCAGGATCTATGAAGGGCGGATCTACAATTTTAACGGAGTTACCTTTGAAGGCAATCAGATTTTTTCGACCGAACAGCTTGAGGATTTGATTCATTCCAGGGTTGGGGATACGGTAAATGCCCGGAGGGTGGAAGCGGATATACAGCGGGTGGCGGATCTGTACTACGAAAACGGGTATATCTTTAACAGCATAACCCCGGAGCCCCGGCGGGATCGTGAATCCGGCAACATCTCGTACCATATAGCGATTGTGGAACGGGGCAGAGCCCATATTGAGAGAATTGTTGTTCAAGGGAATAACAAAACCAAAGACAAGGTGATATTGCGGGAGATTCCCCTGGAACCGGGAGACATTTTTTCCAAAGCAAAAGTGCTGGAAGGAATCAGAAACCTGTATAACCTCCAGTATTTCTCCAGCGTGGCGCCCGATACCCCGCCGGGAAGCGCCGATAACCTCATGGACCTTATCATTAATGTGGAGGAACAGCTTACCACCGATGTCCAGTTGGGGATAACTTTTTCGGGCAGTACGGATCCCGATGCCTTCCCCATATCGGGGCTTCTCAAGTTTAACGACCGGAATTTCCTGGGTTACGGGAACATGGTGGGCGCGGAGATCAACGCGAACCAGGACACCCAGACCGCATCCCTTACGTATACCCAGCGCTGGATTTTCGGCCTGCCCTTATCCGGCGGCTTTGACTTTACGTTCCAGCATATAAAGCGGCTTGCTTTTATGGACAGCGCCTCTCCTTTCTTTAACGGAGACGAAGACGATGCCTTTCCCGATGGATTCAATTCCTATGCGGATTATGTGAACGCCGGTAAAATCCCGCCCAGGGAATACTGGATGTCTTATGACCAGTTCAATTTTTCTTTGGGTTTTTCCACCGGGTACCGCTGGCTTACCAGCCTGGGGAATCTGGGGCTCAACGGGGGAATCCGGACCGGATGGATACAAAACAAGTACAACGAATCCCTTTACAGGGCCTTTGATCCCGTGTTGCGGGACAGGAACAGCCGGTTTGTGCCCGCCTTCTCCTTTTGGACCGCGGTTTCTCTGGATCAGCGGGACATATATTATGACCCGTCCAAAGGGTATTACGGCATTCAGCGCCTGGCCTATTACGGTATACTCCCCATAGAACGGGAACACTATATCAGGACCGACACCAAGGCCGAAGCCTTTGTTACCCTTCTTAACCTGCCTATAACGGACAACTATAGTTTTAAAACCGTATTCGGCATACACAGCGGGCTTTCCTTCATCCTGCCCCAGCCGGGCCGCAAAGTCCCGGAAATAGAAGACGCGAACAAGCTTTCGATAGACGGTATGTTCACCGGACGGGGCTGGTCAGAGGAACGGACGAACCGGGGACAGGTCCTTTGGGAAAACTGGGCGGAATTGCGGTTCCCTGTTCTTCCGGGGATGGTTTCCTTCGACTTTTTCTTCGATATGGCGGCCATGTCAAAGACACCCTATGACTTCTTCCATAACTTTACGCCGGAAGACCTGCGTTTCAGCTTCGGTTTTGGGCCCCGTATTTCCATACCTCAGTTCCCCCTTAAACTGCAATTTGCCCGGTGTTTCAGCATACAGAACGGCAATGTGGTATGGAAACCGGGGAGTATAGGAATATTTGATTTTGTAGTATCCTTTACACTAGCTACGTATTAGTATATAGTATTATTATGATAAAACAGATTTCATTGTTTTGTGTTTTGTTTATATCCTTGGGACTTTTCGTGGAAGCCCAGCAGCTTACCCGTTTTGCGGTAGTGGATCTTCCCAAGGTGTATACGTCTTTTTTCCGGGATTCCCGGGCGGTACGGGAATGGGAGGAGCGGAGCGCCCGGATTCAGGCGGACGTTGACCGGATGAAAGCGGAAATCCAGTCCCTCCAAAGCGCCCAACTGGACGCCGCAGCTGGCGGAGACGAAGCCCGCTCTCTCCGGCTGGAAAACGAGATTTACCGGAAGTCCGAGTATCTGAGGGAGTATTTCCGTATTAAGACTGCGGAGCTTAACGATCAAAAAAACAAGCTGGCCCAATCGGGGACTTTTTTGGATCAGATATACAACGAAATCCGGTTTATCGCGGAAAGCGAGGGGTACAGTATGGTTTTGAACAAAGAAAATACCGGCATACTTTGGTATAGCCCAACGGTTGATATTACCGAGAAATTGATTAATAACTTGTTGGCCAAAGCAGGGCGGTAGGGAGGAATTATCAGTTCTGCGGATTCGAGTCCCATGCTCGATCAATACAGGCGGATAAAACGGGAAAATCAAGGGAACGTTTTATTTTTTCGCCTTGGCGATTTTTATGAGATGTTCGCCGAGGATGCCCTGGAAGTTTCAGCCTTGCTAAACCTCACCCTAACAAGTCGTAACGGGCTTCCCATGTGCGGGATTCCTTATCATGCAGCGCGTTCTTATATTGCCCGGCTCCTGAGGTTCGGCAAGAAAATCGCCATCTGTGAGCAGCTTTCCGAACCAACCAAAGGCCGGGGGGTCATTGAACGCAAAGTCGTGGAGGTAATCACTCCGGGAACTACGGTAGATGAGGATTACCTGGACAAGGAAAGTTCCAACTATCTGGCGGCTCTTGCGTCTACCGCCAAATTTATCTCTTTTGCCTATATAGACCTTTCCGCCGGGGACTTCCACGCTACATCCTTCTCTTTTGAAGGGGCGGCGGAACGGCTCCGTCTGGAACTGGAACGGCTTCAGATCAAAGAGATGGTGGTCCAGGAATCCCTTCTGGAAGAGGAACCGGCTCTGGCTAACGCTGTAATGGAACGTACCGCCATGGTGGTAAACCGCTGGGCCGACTGGCTTTTTGACCGCCACCGGAGCCGGGAACGGCTGGAAAAACAGTTCGGCGCCTCTGCCTTAAAGGGTTTCGGTCTCAAGGAAGATTCCCCGGAGATCCTTTCCTCCGGCGCCCTGCTCGATTATCTTGATGATACGGCCCAGAGCCTTATTCCCCATGTCAGGGTTCTCTCCCTCTATGGGGATACGGAGTATGTAGGTATAGATGAATCCTCCATGAAGAATCTGGAGATCACCCATAATATCAGGGACGGGGATGTCAGGTTTTCTCTGCTTGAAGTGATGGACGAAACCCGTACTGCCATGGGCCGGCGGCTGCTTAAACGGCGTCTTCTCCATCCCCTGCGGGACTTGGGCCGGATACATAAACGGCTTGACATGGTGGAAACTCTCTACCGCGACCAGGGACGTCTTACAGGCATACGGGACCTTCTGGGTAAGACTCCGGACCTGGAACGCCTCTGTTCCCGTCTTGCTATGGACAGGGCCCACGGCAAGGATATGGTTTCGGTGAAAAACGCCCTCACCGCTTTTGAATCCCTGGAAAACCTAGTCCGGGAACTCTCCCTGGTTTTTGAAGCATCGGCGGGAGCTTTTTCCCCGGAGCAACAATCCGATCCAAACGGCGCCTTTGAAAAGCTCATGGCCCTGCGGGACCTCCTGGAAAAAAGCCTTGTTGAGGATCCTTCCATCCTTTTAACCGAGGGAAACCTTATCAATGATAACTTCAACAAAAAACTGGATCAGTACAAGCGCCTCAAGGATAATGGCCGGCAGATGTTGGAGGATTATCTTGAGGAGGAACGGCAGGCTACGGGGATTCAGAGTCTTAAAATACGGTACAACCGGCTTATAGGTTATTTTTTTGAGGTGAACAAGAATAACCTTGCCAAGGTTCCCCCCCATTTTATCCGGCGGCAGGGTATAGTCACCGGGGAAAGGTTTACCACAGACCGCCTTGCTTCCCTGGAATCGGATATTAACGGCGCTTCGGACAGGATCATAGAGTTGGAAAAACAGTTGTTTCTGGAAATACGGGAAAAGGCTAAGGATCTTATCCCCGAACTCTCCGCCGCCGCACAGCGTATCGCCGAGCTTGACGCCGCCCAATCCTTGGCCCGTTCCGCTACCGTACGGGGTTGGGTGCGTCCCCAGGTGGACAACCGGAACTACACCCATATCGTGGAAGGCCGTCATCCGGTGGTGGAGGCCCATCTTCCCCGGGGCGAATTCATCCCCAACGATGTGTTCCTGAATGGTGAAGGGATTTGCTTCGCCCTCATTACAGGCCCCAACATGGCCGGTAAGTCCACCTACCTCCGGCAGACTGCTCTCATCATCATCATGGCCCAGATGGGGAGTTTTGTCCCCGCCCGTGAAGCTGATATAGGCATGGTTGACCGTATCTACTGCCGGGTGGGGGCTTCGGATAACCTGGCCCGGGGTGAATCGACTTTTCTCATGGAAATGAACGAAACTTCTTACATCCTCCGTACCGCCACGGACCGGAGCCTCGTTATCATGGACGAAGTAGGTCGGGGGACCGGGACCAACGACGGCCTTTCCATAGCCTGGGCGGTGACTGAGGAACTCCTGGATCATATCAAGTGCCGTACCCTCTTTGCCACCCATTACCACGAGCTTTCGGAACTTACCCATCAGCGATTGGTGAACCGTTCTATGGAAGTCCTGGACAAAGACGGGGAACTTGTCTTTCTGCGCAAGCTCAAGGAAGGTCCGTCCGCCGAATCCTACGGTCTCCACGTTGCCCGGCTTGCGGGCCTTCCGGAACGAGTGCTTTCCCGGGCCGGACGTATCCTTGAGCGCCTCCAGGAACGGGGCCGTACCTTGGGCGAAGTTCCGGGGCAGACTCAGACGCTTGCCGGAGAAATGGTTTCCTTCGGCAGTTTTTCGCAGTCCGGTCAGGGGAGAGCGGTAGACGAGCGTTATGACCGTTTCATCGAAGAAATTGCTACTCTCAACCCGGATCGTCTGACCCCCAAGGAAGCCCTGAACCAGCTCTATATATGGAAACAGTCCTACGGCGGTAAAAATACGCCTCGTTCTTTCCGGGAAAACAAACTGCGGCAGGGACCGTCACTGTTTGATTCGGATTGATCGCGTTTACGGATAAGGAACCGGCAGCCGAAAGCAAAAGCATTTTATGACATTTGTCATCTTTATCGAAGCAGAGAGTGTTCCCGTCCCGTATTACGGGCATGAATCTAATTTTCCAGGCTCTTGCCTTTACGCGGGAATGGCTCTTTCCCGGCGGATGCGCCTTCTGTGGGCGGACTCTCCTGGATGGGGAGGAAGCCTGGTACGGTCTCTGCCGCAGTTGCCGGGCGCTGTTTCCGGCGGACACGGCGCCGCGCTGTTCTTCCTGCGGCAGGCCCCTCATCTCGGAACAGGGGGTGTGTCTTCCCTGCCGGGAAAGGGAGCCTTTTCATTTCGACGGAGGTTTTGTTCTCTATCCCTATGCCGGAAAATACCGGGAACTCCTCAAAGCCTACAAATTTGGCAAATTCCCCTCTCTGGGGAATTTTTTCGCCCGGAGGATGATTGAGGTTCTTGCCCGGTTTCCTCCAGGGGGCCCTTCTTCCTTCTCCTGGGTGCCCGTGCCTCCCCGGCCAAACAAGATCAGGAAGACCGGCTGGGACCAGACCGCCTATATCGCGGGGCGGCTGGACAGGCTGTACAAACAGAACCGCGCCCGACATTCGTATCCTTTCCTCCCGGTATGCCGCTGCCTCAAGCGGCTCCCTTCAAAAACCCAGAAACAGCTTAACCGGGAAGACCGGAAACACAACCTGAAAGGCAGGATTATTCACGTCAAAGACGTACCCCGCCGGGTCCTGCTTTTTGACGATGTGATAACCACCGGTTCCACTCTGGACGCCTGTGCGGAAGCCCTCAAGGAGGGCGGGACGGAGAAGGTCTATGCGGTGAGCTTATTTTATGATTAGACACTATTAGCAAAGGTTGAGATACCCGGGGATTATGGGCTAAACTTGCCCCACAAAAATTCCGCGAATGATAAAAATTTGTATCTGCCGAGAGTGATGATTTACCGTGAGGCTTTATTTGGAAGTCTGGTTTAATACCCATCGAACCAAAAGTTCGACAAACCTTTGGTTCGAGCTTACCGCACGGAGGCTCATTCCCACTCTTTTCTATTTCTTTCGGTTC
>JAITBO010000381.1 GCA_031283505.1 Treponema sp.
TCCGTATGGTGCCTGAACCACCGCCCCTACAGCGAACCGGAAGGCATGGTCTACATTGACAGCCTTGACTTCTGGTGCGACATCTACCTGCAATCGGGAAGCGGCTCGAACACGAAATCGGCGTATCAGGGGACGATAACCAGAAGCCGCCAGTATGTTGATTTCGTTGAAGACCAGTTTTGTGTCAGGAAGGAACTGCCGGATGACGGCGAGTTTGCGGCGGCGATGCTGGGTTCCAACGAGCAGACTTCCGTTCTTGTCGCCAGTGAAACCGGAGCGACCAGCGGCGGGGCCGGGGGGCGCAAAGATACCGCCAACCGCCGCATGATTTCTGTTTACGGCGTTGAGGAAGGATGCGGGTCCCTGTGGCAGTGGCTAAGGACAACATCGGCGGGTGGCGCTGCGGGGTCTATATATGGGCAGACTGCTGATACGCCTGCCTATGGATGGTTAAGCCCGACAACATCCGCTTACGGCCCGTATGGTCAAGCAGGCGGAAAGGGCTCGTTCTGGGGCCTTCCCGGCGCTCTGCTGGCGGGTGGCGGTTGGGCCGGTTCCACGGGTTGCGGGTCTCGGGCTCGTGTTGCGAATGTTGCGCGGTCGGGCGCGATTTCGATTATCGGCGGTCGGGGGCGGAGCCGTGCAATGCGGGTTACAGCGTAATAGCGCGTTGCCATAAGCCGCGGAGCGGCGTTGGCACGTAGCGCGAGGCGTTTTGAGGGGTTGACAAAGCCTCATGGAACGTTTCACGTGCCATTTTTGAGCAAAAAGCGTTGTGTCGATTTCCCGGCGCTCTGCTGGCGGGGGGCAATTGGAACAATTCCTCGTCGTGCAGGTCGCAGGCGCGTAATGCGAATAATTCGCGCTCGAATGCGAATGCGAATATCGGCGGTCAGGGGCGGAGACATAGGGACGGCGGTATGCCAACTCTACGGCTGGACACTGCGCTTTGTCGAGTTGCTTTAGTCAACCGGCAAAATACCAAACAGAGGCGCTGTGTTGTTAGTAGGGCTTGCCCGAACGCAACACAGCCGTTTTTAGGAATGAAACGACACGGTCGGCTCTGGGAGCGGATTACTGATTTGGAGAATATAAAGTTCGCCTATTACAAGGCGGCGCTCCACAAGAAGTTCATGCGAAGCGTCAAGGCGTTTGAAATCAACGCCGAAGCGAATCTCGCCGGTATACGTGACTCCCTGCTGAACAAGACCTTCACCACCTCAGCCTATACCGAAAGGATTGTCTTCGAGCCGAAACAAAGGATAATCTACGTGCTTCCCTTCGCTCCCGACCGGATAGTCCAGCACGCCCTTATGAACATCCTTATACCGATTTGGGATAAACTGTTCATATCGGATTCCTATGCCTGCCACGAAGGAAAGGGCATCCATGCCGGAAGCGTCAGGACAATGGAGTTCGTGCGCCGGAACAAGTATGCCCTGAAATGCGACATCAGTAAATTTTACCCCTCCATAGACCAGGAGATTCTGCTCTCAATCATTAAGCGGAAAATAAAATGCGCCGATACACTCTGGCTTGTTGAAAACATCGTTCACAGCTTTCCGGGAGGCAAGAACGTGCCGATAGGCAACTATACCAGCCAGTGGTTCGGCAACCTCTATTTGAACGAACTTGACCAGTACATAAAACACGTTTTAAAGGTCAGGGACTATGTCCGTTACTGTGATGACTTTTGCCTGTTCCATGACGACAAGAAATTCCTTGCCGACTGCCGGGACAAGGTAGGCTCGTTCATAACGGAGAAGCTGAACCTTGCTTTTTCGAAGTGCGATGTGTTCCCCATATCGCGCAGCGTTGATTTTCTGGACTACCGCCATTTTGATAACTATGTCCTTTTGCGGAAACGGACGGCGAAACGGGTGTGGCGGCGGCTGGCCGCGTTGCCCGGCCTTCACGAGCGGGGGAAAATAAGCGATGAGCAGTACCGCTCCTCCGTAGCTTCCACATGGGGATGGCTGAAACACGCGAATTCGCACAATCTGGCGGTCAAGCTGGAACTTGACGCGCTTTTGGAAAAGACACGGGGTTTGGTATGAATAAATTTTCCGATTTTGCGGACACTGCCGTGTCCCCGATAATGGACGGAAAGAAGCTCGCCCTTGACGATGTTCTCGACAAGGAAATAATCGTCCTGCGGTACAGGCTCAAGCCGTCAAAATTCAAGGACGCGAAAAACCCTGAATGCCTGACGGTTCAGTTCGCGTGGCCGGGAAAAGAGGACGAGCATTTTGTTTTCTTTTCCGGTTCAAGCGTCCTCACCCAACAGCTTGAGCAGTATAAGGAAAAACTGCCCTTCTCCGCGACCGTCAGGAAAGTCGGCAAATACTTCACCTTCACGTAAAACCGGCCGCCCCTGCGCTCTTAATTTTTTCACCTATTTTAGTAGAATAGTTTCCTCTCCCCTTCGTAAAATAAAGCCGTGTTTTTGCCGTAGTTTATAAGCTGCCGTGAAAGCATCCGGCGTTGCCGGCAAGCCCCGGAAGGGGGCAAAAATAACGGGCAGGAACCCGGTAGATGTAACTACCGGACAGGCGCGGAAACGCCTTCGGAAGACCGATCCCACCCGACCTAGCACTAGGTGGTTTAATTTTCGGTTTTTTCTGTCTTCAGGTTTAGTCCGTAACGAGGGGGGCGCATGAAAACGCCTTTATCCTATTACGGCGGCAAGCCGCTGCTTGCCAACATCATTTTGGGGCTGATGCCGCCCCATCGGTTATATTGTGAGCCCTTTTTGGGAGGGGCCGCGATATTTTTCGCTAAAGAACCGTCCAGGGTGGAAATCATCAATGATTCCAACGGGGAGATCATCAACTTTTACGAGGTGTTCCAGCGGGATTTTACGGCCCTGGAAAAAGAGGTGGCTATAAGCCTCCACAGCCGGAAACAGCACCGGCAGGCCGAGGTCATCTATCAAAACCCGGATATGTTTGACCGGATAAAACGTGCCTGGGCGATTTGGGTGCTGGTCAATTCTTCCTACGGCTGTATGCTGGATGGCGGGTATGGGTACGACCGAACCGGAGGGAACAGCAAGAAGCTGGATAACAAACGGGCCGGCTTTAAGGCCGAGAATGTTGGTCTGGGCGGCGATATTCACCAGCGCTTCGTTGGCCTCCTCCAAAAACGCCGATTGATCCGCGATACGGGTGAGTTCTTCCGTAAGGTTGGTCAGCATCTTCCGGCCC
>JAITBO010000386.1 GCA_031283505.1 Treponema sp.
CCGGGGTATGGACCCGGCCCTCCAATCAAATGGGCGATTGACGGAGATGAGGATACAGGCAGCAGCGCGGGAACCAGGGGTAAGTATTGATACCCTTACCATAGGCTAAACTTGCCCCACAAGTCAGATTCATCACCCGGTTCAGGGCGGATTCCTCCCCCGGAACGCTTTAGCCTGGGGCGGGAAAGGTAGTTGATAAGGGGATGCCAAACGGTTTTCCGCCGTTTAGCCGGGTGCGGGGGTGGCGGATAAGGGGAAAATGAGCGAAAAACCGGGGGGGCCTCCGTTTTTCCCGTTAGGGGGTCTGACCCCTGTATTCAGAGCCGCAGCCGCCCCGCCGTTTTCCTCGTTTTCCGGCGGCTCCCCTTCCAGTATCCGCGACCAATACCTGTCCCCCCAGATATGCCCGATCCTTCCCGTCTCCCGGTTGTACCGCTCCGCAAACGTCTGCTTCAGCCACTTCATGATAGCGGGAAGCTCTAACCCGTCATCAGGCTTGATGTAAAACGTAAGCCAGTCATCCTGAAGGCGCAGGCAGCGAACCTCGAAGACAAACCGATGTTCCGCCTCATGGAGCACCCGGTTAAAAAGCGCCCGGACTTCAGGCCGGCGGAACAGCGGTTCCCGGTTGTTGATTTGGGTGCGGATTTCATACCAGGCACCCTGTTTGAGTAATCTTAATTTCCTCATATAAATATATATGGGATTGATAACTATTTTGCTTTAATCGGGCCGAAAAAAAACAGAAAAAAGTGGAAATGAGCCTCCGCGCGGGAAGCTCGAACCAAAGGTTTATCGGACCTTTAGTTCGATGGGTATTAAACCAGACTCCCGAATAAAGCCTCACGGTGAATCTTCACTCCCGGCAGAGACGAATTTTTATCATTCGCGGAATTTCTGTGAGTCAAGTTTAGGGCAGAGCCCCACGGAGGGGGAAGCGTAAGACTTGCCGCCTAACGGCGTCAAGTCTTTACCCAATGCGGCAAGGCTGGAGCGCGAGGGGAGTTCCCCCTCCTTGACTTGTAGAAGGCGAATTTTGAAACAGGCTCATTAGAGGCATCTTTCCCTGCGGATAAGAAACGCGGAAAAGAAGGCGCGTAGTTCAGGTCAGCATTCCCTGCAAAACCGACATATAATCGTTCAGGTACATGGCGTATTCCGGGGACCCCACAATTTCCACGCAGCCCTTTTCCACCCCTTCCACGAATCCCACGTCTTTCAGAAGCACCTTGAGGGCTCCGGCGACGGAGAAAAAGTGAAAAAGCACGAAAGGGGTACGCCGGGTATAGACCCCGTGGCCGGATTTGGATTTTCCCGCCTTGACCCTGAGGTACGCCGCTACCGCGGGTTCCGCGCCCGGACCGCCGGGCCCGTCAACCAGGAACTGGTAGATACGGTCCGGCTGGCGGCGGCACCATTCGGCCATATCGGGGTTTCCCAGCTTGTTGTAAACGGAAAGCGCCCGGGTGATCATGTAGAGGCTCATCTTTACCTTGAGCTTCTGCCTGTCCGGGTCTTTGGGCCGGCTGGACGGCATCATGATCATCAGGGACATGAGCAGGGAGAAAACCTTGAGCAGGGTTCCCGGCTTGCCCAGGCCCTTGATTGCCGGAAGGGCGGCGCCCCCCCGAAACATGGTGTTCATCTTTGCCACCGAGGAAAAAGTCAGGGCTATGCCGGGATTCTCCGCCGGCCCCTGGACCACGGAAAAGGCGCCGTTGTCAAAGACCAGGTGGCAGGCCAGAAAGCCCTCCTCCCCGCCCGGATTTTTGGCACCTATCTGCACCACCGCCCTGACCCCGGCAAAACGGGCCTTCATGGCGGGGTCATCCTCCAGAACCACCCGCATTACCGGGAACGCCGCGTTAAAAAACAACTTCGCGGTCATTATGTCGATTGCCGTTGCCTGCCCAGTCATCTTACAGCCTCCTTGCGGCGGGGAACGCCGGGACCCGTGCGGGCCCTTACTCGTCGTTCCAATCTTCGTCGGCCTCGAATTCCATGCCCATCATTTCCCTGATCCTGTCCACGATGCCGTTGCTGTCAAGGCCGTAGTGGGCGTAAAGATCCTCCGCGTAACCGATGGCGGCAAACTCGTCCTGGAGGCCGTGCTTCCTGAACACGCAGCCCTTGCCGGATTCGGCGATAACGCCCCCCACGGCGTCCCCCAGGCCGCCCAGGACATTGTGTTCCTCCACAGTAAGGATACGCCGGGTGTCCGTCACCGCCTTGAGGATGGCTTCCCGGTCTATGGGTTTGATGGTGTGCATGTTGATGACCCGCACCGAAAGCTTGTCCTGTTCCGCAAGTGTTTTGGCGGCCTGGACCGACTGAAGCACCGCGATGCCGCAGCAGATGACGGTAATGTCCGTACCCTCCCGCATAACGGCGGCCTTGCCTATCTCAAAGGGGTAGTCTTCGTTTTCATAACAGGGGGGCTCAAAGCCGCGGCCTATGCGTATGTACACCGGCCCCGGTATATCAATACAGGCCCGCACGGCCCGGCTGGTTTCAATGCCGTCCGCCGGGGCGATTACCGTCATATTGGCGATGGATCGCATTATCGCCAGGTCCTCGGTGCAGTGGTGTGTCGTACCGGCGTGACCAAAGGAGATACCCGCGTGGGTAGCGATTATCTTTACCGGCAGATTCTGGTAAGCGATGTCCGTGCGGACCTGCTCTCCGGCCCGCATAGTGGCGAAAATCGCCATTGTCGAGGCAAATGGGATGAGCCCCGCCTTGGCAAGCCCTGCGGCTACTCCCATCATGTTCTGTTCCGCAATACCCACGTTGAAAAAGCGGTCCGGAAAGGCGTTGGCAAAATGCACGATGGCGGTGGTCTTTGCCAGATCTGCGGTAAGCCCCACGATGCGGTCGTTGATCTTGCCCATTTCCGCAAGGGTCCGTCCGTAAATTTCCCGGGCCGTCATGGTGGCCGAGTCGTAACAATTCCAGGTAGTTCCGGTGGTAACCTGCGCCATACTATTCACCTCCCCGCATAATCGACGCCTTTGCCTTGGCCGCCAGTTCCGAGTCTGCGGAACCGTAATGCCAGACCACGTTATTTTCCATAAAGTCCACGCCCTTACCCTTGACGGTGTTGGCCAGGATCAGCACAGGCTTGTCCTTCACAACCCAGGCCCTATCCAGGGCGGAAGCCAGTTCCGTAAAGTCGTGACCGTTCACCTCGACAACCTCAAACCCAAAGGCCCGCCATTTGTCCGCGAAAGGTTCAAGGCTCATTACGTCTTCGGTTTTGCCGTCTATCATCAGTTGGTTGCGGTCAACAATAGTGATCACATTTCCCAGCTTGTAGTGGGCCATGGCCATGGCGGCTTCCCAGACACTGCCCTCGCAACATTCGCCGTCCCCCAAAAGACAGACCGTCTTCCAATCCTGCTTGAGATACCGGGCTCCCAGCCCTAGGCCAACCGCTATGGAAAGACCGTGGCCCAGGCTGCCGGCGGATACATCGCAGCCTATTACCTTGTTGCTGTCGGGGTGCATGGCAAAAGGGGAACCAAAATGGTTAAAGGATTTAAGCTCCTCTTCGGGGAAGTAGCCTTTTTTCGCCAGTACGGGAATAAAACCCGCCGCAGCGTGGCCTTTGGAAAGGATAAAGCGGTCCCGGCCCGGCCACTGGGGTTCGGCGGGTTTGACGTTAAGGTATTTGAAATAAAGTATGGTGAGGATGTCGGCGATACTCAGGGAGCCGCCTATATGGGCGCCCCCGGACCAGAGAACCACGTCCACCATGGTAAGCCGCAGTTCCAGGGCGGTCTTTTTAAGCGCTTTACATTCTTCTTCGGTAACGGGCATAAAACACCTCTCTTGACAGGAAGATTATTTCAGTATAACCTATTTTTTCCGGAAGTCAACAAAAAAAGATCATCATATTGATTAACAAGTAAAAATTCGGTGGTGATCTACAAAGTATAATAGGGAGGGCAATAAAGAATCCCCGGAGCAAGCTCTAAACTTGACCCACAGATTCACGCGAGATAGTCCCGGTACGCCAGCAGAATATACAGCTTCATCAATCCTATCCAAATCGTCTTCACCCCGGGAGGGCCGTCACTAGGAGCCCG
>JAITBO010000410.1 GCA_031283505.1 Treponema sp.
TTAACCTGGAGAATCTCGTCGATGATATTCACGTTGAGGATGCTTGGGATGAAGCCCGGCCCGATGCCCTGGATCTTATGCAACCCCGCTTTGCCCCCCGAAAGGACAGGTGAGTCAAAGGGTTCTACTGCGACGATCCGTATTCCGGGTTTCTGCTTCTTGAGTACTTCCCCTACGCCGGTGATGGTGCCCCCCGTACCAACCCCGGACACGAAGATGTCCACAAGGCCGTCAGTATCCCGCCATATCTCCACGGCGGTAGTCAATCGGTGGATCTCTGGGTTTGCGGGGTTGTCGAATTGACCGGGGATGTAGGAATTCGGTATACTCCCCGCCAGTTCCCTCGCCCGGGCAATCGCGCCCTTCATGCCTTCGCTGCCGGGGGTCAGGACAAGTTCCGCGCCCAGGGCCTTGAGGAGGTTCCGCCGTTCGGTGCTCATGCTCTCCGGCATGGTGAGGATGATCCGGTATTTCTTTGAAGCGGCCACAAAGGCCAGGGCAATACCGGTATTCCCGCTGGTCGGCTCGATCAGCACCGTATCCTTGTTGATAAGCCCCCGCTCCTCTGCGTCCTTTATGAGGGCATAGCCGATCCGGTCTTTCACCGAGGACAGGGGGTTGTAATACTCCAATTTTCCGAGAACCCGGGCCCCCAGATTTCTCGCCCCGCTGTAGTTGCCGAGTTCCAAAAGGGGGGTCTTGCCGATCAGATCCGTTAAATGTTTCACTATCTTTGACATAGTTTTTCATACTCCGCAAAAATTAATTTTCTGAACTGTTTACATAGCCCTCCAGTTCATAGGGGATGAGTTTCTTCTGAATAAAGGCCAGGCAGGCGTCCAGGAAGACGCCAAGGAGGGCGGTTATCAGAACTATCGAAAAAAGGTTCACGATACGGAAATACACCTGCTCGGTAAGAACCAGCCAGCCTAGGCCTGACCGGGCGCCTAGGATTTCCGAAGCGGTCAGCATGAGCAGGGCATAACCTGCGGCTATGCGTATGCCTCCGCAGATCCGGGGGACTGTCGCGGGTAGGATGATGGTGAAAAACAGGGAGCCTTTCCCCCCGCCAAAGGCCCTGCCCGCCTTGAGGAGGGTCCGGTCGATGTTTTCCACCCCTCCGGCAGTGTTGAAGGCCACGGGCCACAGGCAGCCCCAGCTCAGCATACTTACCTTGACCGTTTCCCCGATGCCGAGGAAGGAGATAAGTACATGGTAGAGCAGGAAGGGATTCACCTGGGCCAGCAGCGCCCATGAAGCGCCAAGGCATATCCCCAGCCTTTCCCGGGCTGTTCCGAGGAGGAAGCCCAAGGGAACGCCTAAAAGGGCGCCCAGGGCGATTCCCGCGGAGACCCTGCACAGGCTGATTCCGATATGGACCGTCAGGCTGCGGGTCCGGAACATGCCATACAGGTTTACTAATACCCGGCTGAAAGGCGGCAACAGGGCGGATCGGGTCCCTCCAAACCGTGCGGTCAATTCCCAGAGGCCGAAGAAGAGGACGATGATGGCAATACTGATTCCCCGCTTTGCCGTTTTAGTCATCAAAAATACCTATCCCCGATGAAGTATGCCCTTCCTTGCCGAATTGCCGCCATTCCTTTTGGGTCTCCCGGATCTGCCAAAAACCCGCAAGTAAAATCAGCAGTATCAGTACCGCTGCGCTTATGAGGTCTTTTCCGGTGAAGGGTTTCCGAAGGGGCCGCTTTTGCCGTCCCGGTGAGGGGACCCGGTTCATTTTCCACTTCTCCCGGCCTTCCCACCCTAAGCGCCCTTGCGGGGCCGGTTCCTCCCGCCAGAAAAATACCTTATCGGAGAGCCGGTTCAGGTACCCGTTCATACAGAAACCCAGCCCTATCGCGAGGATCATGGTCCCGTACATCCAGGAGAAACGGAGGTTCCAATAACTCGCCTGGACAAGCCAGCCTATGCCGGAACTCGCGCCGATCATCTCCGCAGCAATCAACACGAAAAAGGACATCTCAAGGCCCAGCTTCAAACCACTGAAGATCGAAGACGCGGCCCCGGGCAGTATGACCGTGAAAAACAGTGTAGAACCAGGAGCGGCCATCCCCCGGGCGGTTTTGACGAGGGCCGGGTCTACGCCCCGGGCGCCTGCCAGGGTATTAAAAAAAATCGGCCAGAAACAGACCCAGGCAACTATCCCGGCCTTGGCCCCTTCACCAATCCCGAAAAAGAGTATAAAAACCGGCGTCAAAGTAAAAGGATTCACCTGGGCAAGCAACCTGAAGAGGGGATTGAAGCAGTCCCCCAAGCCAGAGGTATCTCTTCCGATAAACAATCCCAGGGGTACGGCGAAGGCGGCGGCAATAAAGAGGCCGATCATTGCCCTCCAGAGGCTGATGATCAGGCTGCCCGGGAGCAGCCCCGCCCCCGCAGTCTGGACTATACCGCCGAGGGCCTGGAGAAAAGACGGGACAAACTGGGGGTCTAAAAAGCCCAGGCGGGAGAGAAGCTCCCAAATAAGCGCGGGGATAAGCAAGCCCGCTGCCTTAAGCGCGGGCCTTTCCAGGGCCCTAAGAGACGCTGCCATAGATCCAAGCCTTGATGATCCGGCGTTCCTGTTCTTTCTATAAAGCCGCTGAATCCAGCCCCTGTTTTTTATCGCCATTTTCACCAATACCCCTATAGGGCCATAGTGGAGGCCCTGCCTGTTCTTCCGGCCTTGCGCCCTCCCCGTCTATGTCGTGCAGGAGGTTCCACACCAAGCCGGTTATGCGGCTAAATTCGATGGAATTCCGGGTATCCCCGCTGCGTCTCGGCCTGGGAAGTTCCACGGTAATAATACGCTTGATGTAACCCGGACTTGAGGACATGACCGCCACATGGTCGGCGAGAAACACTGCCTCTTCGATGCTGTGAGTGATGAAGATGATGGTCTTGCCGGTTTTTTCCCAGATATTCAGAAGCTCATCCTGCAAGGTTTCCCTGGTCTGGGCGTCCACTGCAGCGAAAGGCTCGTCCATTAGGAGCACCTCCGGATCGTAGGCCAGGGCCCGGGCTATGGCGACCCGCTGTTTCATACCCCCGGAAAGCTCGTAAGGATAGCTGTCTGCGAAAGCCTTGAGTTCTACCAGATCGATGAAATGATCGCTGATCGCCCTTCGTTCGGCCTTTTTCACCTTTTTGATCTCAAGACCGTACTCAATGTTTTGCCTCACCGTGCGCCAAGGAAAAAGAGCGTAACCTTGGAGTACAATACCCCGGTCCAGGGCCGGGCCCCTTATCCTGCGGCCGTCTATGAAGATCTCCCCGGAACTCGGCTCGGAAAGTCCCGCCAAAATATCCAGGAAGGTTGATTTACCGCAGCCGGAAGGCCCTACGATAGTAACAAACTCCCCCTTTTTTACATTCAGGTTGAGATCCTTCACTGCGGTAAATTCCTGCTTCCTATCGCCGGGACGCTTGGTATGAAAAACCCTGCTGATATGCTTGGCGACGATCTTATAGTCCCCTGATCCGTCTTTCTGCCTTTCGGCTGTATTACTCATAACAATTTCCTTGTCCTTTTTTCCCCGAATAAAAGGCTTTTCGGGCGGTAAAGCACGTTCCGTCAAAACGCCGTTTCTTTACAGCCCGGAAAAAGTTTATCAATTACCCGCAGCGAGCTTCGGCCCGGGGATCGTCAGGCTGCCCTGGTCATCGTAGGTCAACACGTAATCCTCTGCCCCATAAGCCTCAAAGTCGTGGACGGCAATATCCGCTGTAACCAGGTTCACATCGGGAGAGATGGCGCCGCTCTTCTTGGCCCCGTCAATCCAGAACTGAATGTCCTTATCCTCGAACTTCGCCTCTCGTGCGTGCCAATGATTCGCCCGTACCGGAACTCCGATGGCCTCTTCGGTCCACTTGGCCGAAATTTCGGGATTGTCATTGTTGTACCGATCCGCCTTCTTGATGGCATAGACAAAACGTTTCACCACTTCGGGGTTGTTCTTGATGAATTCATCGGTGAAGGCGTAGAGGGTAGTACCCCCCTCAAGGCCGGCGATCTGGCGGCTGGTGATGAGCACGTTCGCGATACCGGTTTCTTCGGTAGCCTTGAAGAAGGGCGGATGGGGCGTCGTGATGTCAACCAAACGCTGTTTGAGGGACTGGATGCCTTCAATATCCGGCAGGAGTATGTAATCGAGTTTCTCTTTAGGCAATCCGAGGCGATCAAGGAGCATATCTGTCATTAGTTCCTGGCACTGGTTCCTGCTGATGGACTGCATCTTGATGGTTCCCGGGAAGGTCTTGAAATCCTCTATGGTCTTGAGGCTGCCGTCTGTATGGCTTACCCACCACATATGTTCGAGGTAGGGGTCTGTGACCTCCCATCCCGGCTCATGGTCCCCAACGGCCACGCCCTTGATGGGGGCGCCTCCTGCCACGGCCACGGCTATCGCGTTGGGGTGAGCCCCGTAGATGTCGTTATCGCCGCTCAACACGGTGGCGAGCCGTTGGGCGCTGGCCACCTCCCCGGTGTACACGATTTCCAGGCCCGCTTCCTTGAAGAAGCCCGCCCGGTCTCCGATGATGAAGGGCGCTGCGGAGCAGTCCAGCCTGGACCAGGTCCGTACCTTGTACACCTCCTGGCCTTCGGCGTTTGCCGTGGCCGCAATGACCTTCCCGCCTCGCTTGGCGCAGCCGGGCAGCAATAAACCCGCCGCGGCCATAGCCAGGATTCCGATGATTACGCCCTTGCGAGGCGTACCCTGCCGTTTGTTTTGTGTCATTTCAGACCTCCAAAAAAATAAAAGTTATCCCAAAAGGCGCGCCGGATGAGCGCGTTCCACGTTAGGTTATAAAAATCACTTCACGATGCTCTCCTCCCGCCAGTGCAGCACCTTCTTTTCCAGCCTTTCAAGCAGAAAATTGATTAAAAGTCCCAGAATAGCGATAATCACCACCGCCACGTAGAGCCTGGGGATTTGGTAGTTGATCTGGGAGTTTAGCACCAGGAATCCGAGACCCGCTGTGGAACCTATCATCTCTGCGGCGATGAGCATGAAGAAGGAGGAGCCGGCCCCCTGTTTAATCCCCGCGAAGATGTTCGGCGCTGCCCCCATGAGGACCACCTTCCTGAAAAGCCCCACCTTAGATGTCCCCATCGCGAGGGCCGCCTTGATGAGCAGGGGGTCGATGTTCCTGACACCGTTGATGGTCCCGAAGAGGATGGGCCATATACAGACCCAGAGGATGATAACCACCTTGGTAAGCTCCCCGATACCGAAGAACAGAATGAAAATCGGGAACATGGAGAAGGGGTTGATCTTGGACAGGACGCTGAGCAAGGGCGACAGGTATTCCTCGAAACGTTTGAACCAGCCTCCCAGCATGAAGCCCAAGGGCAGGGCGATCAAAATAGCGGTAAAAAAACCCAAGAGGGCCCGCCTGAGACTGAGGAATATGTGAATCGGCAGTTTCCCCTCAGGGATCATGGATTGAAAGGTGGCAAAGATCTTGGAAATTGAGGGGATGAACTGGGAGTCCACCAATCCCAGCCTCGGGGCTACTTCCCATAAGATCAGAAACAAAATAACCGCGATACTCTTGCGGTAATAATAGAACAGTTTCGGTCTGCCCTTTTCCCCGATTATTGTATCGGCAATAATAAAATGAAGCTGCCTTTCTTGTCCATAAATCACGGCCTGCTTCGCGTCTGCTGTTCCCATAAATAAACTCCTCCTTAATATAAGGGGGCTTTTTTAAAACTAAAGTTCTGAAAAGCCTCAAAACGCAAAAAAACCAGAAAACAAAGGAATTTTTTCCCTGTTCTCTGGTTATCCAGTCAAACAACAATATTAATTTATTCATATTAAATACATAGTATTTATATTATATAAAAATATAGTATGTCAATAGAATTTATATGTTTTTTTAAAAAAACGAAAAAATTCAGAAAACCCTTGACATACTTATTAAAATTTACATATATAGTAATTACCTAAGATTACTAATATATGTGTGGGTGACCTTGTTCAGGAGCTCGCATTCAGAGGAACGTATGCCATGGATTGCGGGTAAACTCACGGCTCGGAAATACCCTCCGCCCCGGAATACCACCACGAGGAATAATCATTTTCGCAACCCGGCAATAGGAGAAAATCATGAGTATATGGAAAGATATACCGGAAGTAGAAGTCAGGGAACGAAGGCTCCATTCTATCATTTCGTATAACGGAACAGGAAAAGACCTGCATGAAAAGGCAAAGGCCGGGTATAGCGGCGGTTTAGACCGATCCTTCAGCCAGTGCGCCTCCTGTGCGGAAGGCTGCGCCGCCACGATTACGTCCCGTACCAAAGATTCCGCGGTGGTATTTCACTCCCCTGTCGGCTGCAACGCCACCGTTATCAATTATACCATAGGAATTCGGAGCGTGTCCCTGTCCCGGAACAAGCAGCCCTATGACGTACAATCCCTGTGCACAAATATCCGGGAAAAAGACACGATCTTCGGCGCAGAGGAGAAACTGCGGCAAACCATACGGGAAGCGGAAAAGCGCTTTCACCCTAAGTTTATCTACATTTCCACTTCCTGCGCGTCGGGTATTATCGGTGAAGACATCGAAGCCATTGCCGATGATATGGAGGAAGAACTGGGCTATCCGATTGTTCCCGTGTACTGCGAGGGCTTCAAGTCAAAAATATGGTCCTCCGGCTTTGACGCGGGGTATCACGGTCTGCTGCGGAAAATCGTCAAGCCCCCGCGGAAACAGCAGGAGGACCTGGTCAACATCTTTGCCTTTGAGGGAACCGATACCTTTACGCCCCTCCTGGACCGTATGGGCCTGCGGACCAATTATTTTGTCGCCCTGGCCTCCCCGGAGCAGCTGGAAACCATGTCGGAAGCGGCCTGCTCCACCTCGATATGCGAGACCCTTTCCCTGTACGTTGCCTCCGCGCTGGAAGAACGTTTCGGGGTCCCGGAAGTAAAATCCCCCCCGCCCTATGGCGCCGACTGGACAGATATCTGGCTTAGGGAAATAGGCCGCCTTACCGGCCGTGAGGGGGAAGCGGAGCGGCTTATTGCCGAAGACCGGGAGCGTTACCGGGCTGAGATTGAAGACCTGCGGGAAAAACTCGGGGGCAAGAAACTCTATATCACCGCCGGGGATTCCTTCGGCCACAACCTCGGGAACGTCGCGCGAAGCCTGGGAGTCGAACTGGCGGGGATCACCACGCTGCACCACGATCTCCTTACGGACAATCCCGCATCGGTCAATTCCATGGAGGCCCTGGTTGAAACCGCAGGGGATATCCGAAATTTCACGATCTGCAATCTTCAGCCTTACCAGATCATCAAGATCCTGCAAAAACTCAAGCCTGATTTTTTGCTCTGCCGCCATAACGGCATGAACGCCATGGGAGCGAAAATCGGTATCCCAACGCTGTTTGAAGGGGACGCGAATTTCAGCTGCGGTTACCAGGGGATCGTCAGGCTGGGCCGCCGCCTCTACGAAGCCCTGCAGACCCGGAAGCTGGTAGAGAACATCGCCGGTCATGCGGAACTGCCCTACAGCGACTGGTGGATGAACGAGAGCGATCCGTTTTATTTCTCAAAAGGAGCTGCAAATGAGCGCGTTAATTGAACAACCCAGATTCACCTGTGCCTTAGGGGGCCAGCAGACCGTACTTGCCATACCCGGGGCTCGTCCCATTGTCCATGCGGGGCCGGGCTGTTCCATGAAAATCATGGAGTTCTCCAGCATGAATGCAGGCCGCCAGGGCGAAGGCTGCGGTGGTGGAACAAACATATCCTGTACAAACACCTACGAACAAGAAGTGGTATTTGGCGGCGAAAAGAAGCTCCGTACCACTATTGAAGGCGCGTTCAAGGTGATAAAAGGCGATCTCTTTGTGGTACTTTCAGGTTGTACCGCCGACATCGTGGGGGACGACACGATTAATATCACCAAAGAATACGCCGAAAAAGGTTGGCCCATCGTCGGTGTTGAGACCGCCGGTTTCAAGGGTACCAGTTACTATGGACATGAAACCGTCGTAAACGGGATTATTGAGCAGTTCGTTGGCGATACCGAGAGAAAGCCGCGAGAGGGTTTGGTCAATGTTTTTTCGGTGGTACCCTTTCAGAATCCCTATTGGCGGGGAGACCTGGAAAACCTGAAAAGTCTGCTCCAGTCCATCGGCCTTGAGGTGAACATTCTATTCGGTTACGGTTCCAAAGGCATTTCTGAATGGAAAGATATCCCCAACGCCCAATTTAATCTGCTGGTTTCACCCTGGGTGGGCTTTTCGACGGTGAAACTCCTTGAGCAGAAGTACCGTATCCCCTATCTGCATTATCCGGTTTTGCCTTTCGGCGCGCAGGAGACAAGCAGATTTTTACGGGAAGTCGGTTCGTACGCGGGGATTCCCAAAGCAAGGGTCGAAGCAGTTATCGAAGTGGAGGAAAAGCGTTTTTACCGGTATCTCTCAAGTATCGTCGATTTTCTTTCCGAGTACCGAAGCAATCTGCCCTGGGAACTTTACACCGTGGCTGACAGCGCCTATGCAACGGGTGCGTCGGTGTTTCTCACAAACGAACTTGGTTTTATCCCCAAGGGGGTGTATATCGTTGATGATGCGATTCAGCGTTTTCAGGAAGCGGTAAAGGCTTCCATCATATCGCGCAATTCTGATTTTGAAGGTCTTGTACAATTTGAAATTGACGGAGGTCTTATCCAACAGGACATCAGGGACAAGCTGCATGGATCCCACAAAGCGCTGTTTCTGGGAAGCGGCTGGGAAAAGTTTCTCGCCCAAAGTACGGGCAATTCTTGCAGCTTTTTAAGCCTGCCCTTGCCGGAGACGGTCATACTTGGAAAAAGTTTTATGGGGTACTCAGGCGGCATAAATCTTACAGAGGAAATTTACTCAGACTTATTCAAGACAAAAGCACATTTTTCGCGCCAAACTGTGTTTATCGAAACACCGGCTGCGGATCTTTGCAGTGGTAAGAACGAATTAGTAACCAGGAGCAATGCATATGCCCTATAAAATAGCGCTGACTTCTTCTAATGGTAAAGCCATAGACAAACACTTTGGAGAAACGGAAACCTTCCTCATCTTTGATGTTGATGACACAGGAACCTGGAAATTCAACGAATTCAGGCCTCTGCTGACTGAGTCCCACACGATCGTTCCCGAAGGGGAACTTTGCCCGGTGAACTCTGCGGCAGGTTCTGGCTGCGCTGGAGCAGCAGGAGGGGGCTGTGGAGGCCCCTCCCGGATTCACGGCTGCGGCCATAGGGATATACGGATAAAGTATGTGACCGAGCTTTTGTCTGACTGCCGTTATGTACTGACGGCACGGATAGGAAAAAAACCGCATATGCTTTTACAGAGGGAAGGCATAACCGCGCTGGAATCTCCAGTGGATATTCCCTACGCGATTTCAAGGCTGCACGCGTATCACCTAAGATGCGGCAGGATTAACCAGGAAAAGGAGCAAGCGACATGAGTACCCGACAGATTGCCATATATGGAAAAGGCGGTATCGGCAAATCCACAACCACCCAGAACCTTACGGCAGGCCTAGCGGAAATGGGCCGTAAAGTCATGGTCGTAGGCTGCGACCCGAAAGCGGATTCCACCCGCCTCCTGCTTGGCGGACGGGCGCAAAAAACAACCCTTGATACGCTGCGGGAAACCGGAGAAAACATTGCACTGGACCGAATCCTTAAAGAAGGTTTTAAAGGAATCAAATGCGTCGAATCCGGCGGACCAGAACCCGGCGTTGGCTGTGCAGGCAGAGGAATCATCACCTCAATCGGCCTTCTGGAACGCCTTGGGGCGTACAGCGATGATCTGGACTACGTTTTCTATGACGTACTGGGAGATGTCGTCTGCGGCGGTTTCGCCATGCCTATCCGGGAAGGAAAGGCAAAGGAAATTTACATTGTCGCCAGCGGAGAAATGATGGCCCTGTACGCGGCAAACAATATCGCTAAGGGCATACAGAAATTCGCTGCCAAGGGCGGCGTGCGGCTGGGAGGGATCATCTGTAACTGCCGTAATGTGGAACGGGAAAACGAAGTGTTGAAGGCTTTTGTGAAAGAACTGGGAACCCAGCTTATCTATCTAGTGCCCCGGGACAACATCGTACAGCAGGCTGAGATCAGAAAAAAGACGGTGATCGACCTCAAGGGTGAATCTCGTCAGGCCCAGGAGTACCGTAACCTGGCGAAAGCCATTGAAGAGAACATGAATTTTGTTATTCCAACCCCCATGTCCCAGGAAAAGCTCGAATCAATACTGATGGAATTCGGCCTTATGGATTTAGTCGAACCTTACAAAATATGAGGAATCTGAAAATGGCGGATGAAAAGGAACTAAAGGAAGGCGGCCAGCCTTTAAGCAATGCGGACTTAAAACAAGTGACTGAACTGCTTTCAACGGTGAAACACGGATCGGTTACGTTGATTATTCAGAACGGCAAGGTCGTGCAGATCGAAAAGAATGAGAAGATCCGGTTTGTGTGAGGGAGCGTCATTATCATGGAGAGAATTACACATCCAAGGAGAAGGGAGCCGGATTATCAGCGCATAATGATTGAAAGAATTAAAACGCTGCAAAACGGCCGCATCTCCATAATCAAACAGGACGGAAAAATTATTCAGATTAATGTGTCTGATTTAATTGCCTTTCCTGTTAAAGAACCAATCAGACAGGAAGGTTCCGGAACTTATGATTAGCTCAATGCTTTATTATTCATTCAGAGGATCGAAGGAATCAGACGGGGAGACCGTACCCCTTTTCTAACAAAACGGGCATTTCCGGTTATACTCGTAAATACAGAATAAAACGCTGTTGTTGGATTTGTTGGTATTTACTCTGCCCTCATATCAGTTGGCGCAAAGAACAGGAAGAAAAGTACCTCTATGCAAAAAACCACTACATTTATAATGATACGGGGATCGTGGTCTGCAAAGGCAGAACCGATATACGGGGTATTGAGGACTTGGGAAGGGAAAACTAATGTGGTCAGTCCGGACGGTTCATTTCCGCAATTATTTGCCGAGGAATATAACACGGCTCATCCTGATAATTCCATCAAGATTACCTATTCAGAATAGGATGATCTGCATAGCTTTCAGGATATAGAAAAGGGAGCCCTTGATTTTTTGGTCAGAGAACTGGTAATAATCGAATCAAGTAAGCAAGAAAGAATTTGGTATAGAGGTTTATTTTGTCTCGTTTCCCCGGAAGAACAGGAAAAAATTCAGAATCCCAAATCTTATTTTATTTTCCTTATTCATATCCAGTCTAACGACAAGTCCTTACTTAGTTATGGTGCTTATTGTCTTGTTTCTTGTTGTAGCGGGAATGTTTATGGAAGGGTCAATTATTATTATTCTCACCACCCCTATATTGCTGCCCCTCGTACAAAGTTTTGGCATCGACCCTATCGTGTTTGGCCTGATTCTCTGTACCGTTGTTACTATGGGTAACATGACGCCACCGGTTTGACTGGCAATGTATACGGTTTGCGGAATTATTGAATGTCCATTACAAGACTATATTAAGGCCTGTATTCCCTTTGTGTTAGTCGTGTTTATTGAAGCTGCTATTTTTACTATGTTTCCGAAACATAGTTTTATTTTTACCCAATTTGCTTTATAAGTAAAAAAGAGATGGCAAGAATTATATGGATACAAAATGAAATGTATAAAAAACGGATACTGTTTTTTAACAGGGAGCGTAACGCTGCCTCAGGGCGGCTAGATTATGGCTGGTGC
>JAITBO010000265.1 GCA_031283505.1 Treponema sp.
AAAAGATCATCGGTATCGCCTGCAACGAGGGACTCGCCCTGAGAGGTCTGCCAGTCCCGAAAGCGATTGGTATGGAAGCTGTAGAGCACCAGAACATTCGCGCCGGACCTCTTACCGAAGTACCGGTCATAATCATAGAGAAAATCAGTTACCTGCTTTGCCGTCTTTCTGGGCGGGTAAAAGGCGTCCCGCACCTTATTGCCCATCCATGAGCCGTAGGGGTAACACATACTGATGCCGTGGGCGGCGGCCTCCATGACAAAGAGCCGGTAATAATCATCCGCCTTGCCCTGGTGAACAAGTTCCACGAATTTTTGCATGAAGCCGTCGTAGGGGCTTTCGGTGACAGCCAGGGGCTTATCACCAGTGTAGCCTGCGGCCATGCGATACCATTCGTGGCGGCGCAATACTGTGCGCCGGTTCTCCGTGACGCAGAAATCGAGCGCTTCAAGCGAAGGACGGTAGAGCATATGCATATTAAAGAAGTTGCCGCTCACCTTTATCGCACGACGATACTTTTTCTGTCCGTAGTCCCGAATGAATCTGATGATGTCCTGGAACGTTTGGTTGGCCGCCTCGATCTGGAAATCCCAATACACGCGAACAAAGGGGATATCCTTAATGGTATCCGGCCAGTGTATATGTTTTTGCCAGAGGTACACGCCGTAATCAAAGACACCCAGATCAAGGTCCGCCATTTCCCCCGGCAGCGTTCCGTCTGCCCTGCGCCTTTTCAGATAAGCCCGGAATTGCTTCATACAGTCCTTGCAGAAACAGCCTCCCCACCCCGCAGCGGTAAGCGGGTTCTCGGTCTCGTCAAGCTGAATCGCAACGGCCCCCGCATCAATGATAATCTCCGCCTGTTTCTTAATATACATCTGCCACACAGGATTATTTCTGCATGGGTGCTGACAGGTATGCCAGTAGCCCTCCACTTCGACCCAGCCGGAATGAACCGGCTTGCCGTAGAGGTTACGGCTTGCGCACTCGTCCCAGAGGTCCGTAACTTCCTCGCCATTGCTGTTGACAAGGCCGCCGGGAAAGTAGTCCCGAAACTTCTTGGGGAAGAGCGCGGGATACGTGTCCTGAGTAAACTCCCGCGTACCATACCACTCGTAGTCCCCCTCGTGACGCAGGATATTGATCTCGTTGATCGCGGTATGATCGTTGTTGAAACGGACGGGAAACTCCCAGTTCTGGGCCTGGTAAATTACCGCGAAGGGAGTGATACCCCGGGCCAGGCACTCCTGATTGAACTCTTTCTCGTTCATAAAACCGTGGAAGCGCAGGGTAGGGAGAATGTTGTCGTAGATCTGACTTTCCAAAAACGGCAATGACACGGCCCCCCCGCCCATCATGCTCCAGAAAAGCATCGTGGCGTGGTTGGCAACGAGGTCTTCGATCATGCCCTGGTGCTTGGGCGGGTGAACGGGATGGGTGTTTGGCCGGTAGGGCATCCATGTCTGAAAATAAACGGAGCGTTCCATGACGTTATCCTTTTACTGCGCCCAGAGTGATGCCCCGTATGAAGGATTTTGACGTGGCGGCAAACAGGGCAAGAAGCGGTAAGGTTCCCAGGGACAGAGCCGCGATTTTCGCGGCAATATCGCTCCGGTACGCCGAGTTCAGGTTGATGATCCCGATAGGTACGGTGTAAATGGCCGGTTTGTTAAGCAGAATCAGCGGAATAAGAAACGAGTTCCAACTCGTCACAAAGTTCATGAGCGCCAGGGAAAAGAGAGCGGGCTTCATGCAGGGCACTGAAATGCTATACAGAATACGCGGCTCGGTAGCGCCGTCAATACGAGCACTTTCGAGCATCTCCTGAGGGATAGCCTCGATAATGTAGTTCCGCATCCAGTACACGCCAAAACCTGTCGCGGCAGGGGGGATGATCAGGGGGAGCAGAGTATTGATCCAGTGGATCTGTTTCATCTCAATGACAAAGGCCACAAGACCGAGTTGTGCGGGGACCATCATAGTAACCAATATTATCATAAAGAAAACATTCTTGCCCCTGAAGTTGTACTTTGCCAGGGAGTACCCGCAGAGCATACTCACTAATACCGACAGCAGTGTAGAGCTTATCGCCACCAAGAGGCTGTTAAAATAGAAAATCTCGAAATGAGCGCCAAACACCGTCTTGAGGTTTGTGATAAGATCTTTGCCCGGTAAAAGCGGAATACCCTTGTAAATATCCTCCGAATACTGGGTACTCATCATGATCATCGAGTAGAAAGGAAACACAAACACCAACGCCATGATGAACAGGCAGGCGGTTATTATTATGGTAGGAGTTCTATACATCCTGCGGATCAAAATATTCCTCCCTTACTGTCCTTGTTGCGCCGTAAGATAAGCTGCACGACAGCGGAAAAAACGAAAATAAACAGGAAAAGGCCGTAGGCAATGGCGGCGCCTTTGCCGTACTGCATCTGCGTTCCAAACGAGGTGTCATAGAGATTCCACACGGCGGTAAGCGCCGCACGCTGGGGACCGCCTGCGGAAGGCACCTGCCCACCCAGGGAGGTCCAGTTTGAAAAAAGCACCTTAGGTTCGTCAAAAAAGTTAAAGCCCCATATAATGTTCATCACCAGCAAAAATTCGGTGATAGGCCGGAGCATGGGCACGGTGATTTTAGTGAATTTGGTGAACTCGGTCGCACCGTCAATATCAGCGGCCTCGTAGAGCTCCTCATTTATACTGAGCAGTCCCGCATTAAAAAAAATCATATGATACCCAAGATACTTCCAGAAACACATGAGAATAATGACCCCCCGGGCAAGATTGGGTTCACCCAGCCAGTTGATTTCTGCGTCTACAATATGCAATGCGATAAGTATTCGGTTCAGAAGGCCCATGTTCCAATCGAAGATGAGGAGATACAGGATGCCGATTGCTACCGGTACCGTGATATAGGGCAAAAAAAGAGTCCACCGGAAAACATTCCCCATTTTAACATACTTACTGTTCAGAATAGCGGCCATAACAATGCCGCCGCCTACACAGAGCGGAATGTTAAAAACCATGAAGATCAGAGTATTTTTTATTGACTTGAGAAAGTACGGGTCTCTCGTGAAAATATCGACATAGTTTTTAAATCCAATGAACGACGGCTTGGTAAAGCCATCCCACTTATTGAGGCTAATGACAAAGGTATAAACTATGGGATAGAAATTAAACGCAAAGTAAATGATAAAAAAGGGAAGCAAAAACAGATAGGGCCATACGTCTTTGCCTTCAAGTTTTTTATGTCCTGCTATTGTCACGGGAAACCTCCTGACAAAAGTAGTAGTGGCAAACTAACAACCTCCCTTGCGGACCGGCGAAGTTGTCATTCGCACAAGCTGAGACGCCTCCGCACCGGGAGGCGCCTCAAATGCAAACAGGAATTACTGAATATCCGGCGCTTTGTTCCTGAACTCCGTCTCGAAGATTTTGAGCGCCTCGCCGGCGGTGAGATTCTTCTGGCTGTTGAGCTGCTCCGTCACCAAATTGAACGTGTCCTGAATGATCACGTCGTACTGGGAGATGGGCCGGGGAGTAATTGTATCAGCCGCCCCGTAGAAAACCGTACCCAGGTTCTGGTCGCCGAAGTAGGGGTTAGTAAGGTTAGCAAGGACCGGATCCTTGGCCGCTTCCACGTTGCAGAGGTTATAGAAATACTTTTCGTGCATCCACATAACAGCGTCTTTGGAAAGGAGCCACTGCACGAATTTGAAGGCTTCGAGTTTATGCTTGGCTTCTTTGGGGATCATGAAGCCCGTACCGCCCCAACTGAAAGCGCCCCCCGGCGGAACGATGAGTCCCCAGGGATGGGTGGGGCCCTTGGGATCGTTGGACATGATCTGGTACTCGGGGGTCCAACTTGCGCAGGGATAGAAGATATGGGTATCGTCAACAAAAGACGCGGACCAAGCCGGAGTATCGTTGATGATGTTGTCGGCGATTCCGTTGTCCCGAAACCGGACGATCTCATCAATAACCGCTTTGACCGGCGCAAGATCGAGCTTGTTGTTTTTGACGATAGGCGCGGGATTCTGACCCGAAGCAATCTGAAAGATGGCGGAAGGCCCATAAAGCATAAAAACCTTGCCTCCGGACGCAACCTGTACTTCCTTGCCCTTGGCCACAAAGGCATCCCGGTTGGGGAACAGGGCCTGCACTGCGGCTGGGTCGGAAACACCCAGGTACTTCTCGGCCAGATCGCGCTTGTAAGCCAAGGCCGCGGATGTAATATCAAAGGGAACGGTAACCATTTCGCCCTTTTCGTTCTTACAGAGCGGCTGAAGGTAGGCAAAGATCGAATTCAGATCAAAGTTGTAGGGCGCTTTTGTTACATCCTCCCACATATCCAGAGAAACCATAGTTCCCCGCTGGCCAGCCTCGGACGGAACAATGTCAGGCAGATCAAGCCCGGCGCTGACCACGGTTTGCAGCTTCTGGAATGTTTCCTGCTGAGAAACGGCGACATAGTTCAGGTTGGCCGTCGCGCCGGTAACTTCCTTATAATGAGCAAATATCTGCTCCATTTGTCCGGCGTTCCAGCCCCACATCTCAATGGTGACCGGCCCCGCGCCCTCTTTCTGGCTCCCGCCTCCGGCGAAGACACTTGCAGATACAAATAAAAAAAAGACCGCAACTAAAAGCACTTTTTTTCCCACAAGAAATTTTTTCATAACAACTCCTCCACAAAATATTTATTGACCAGTTGCCTTGATTTTACATACAAAATAGCAACAAGGTACCCCAAACATGGTAGGCAGTCCCGAAGTAAGTACCCATAATCTTTCTGCCATAAACGAACCATCTCATGAACAAAGGTCGCACATTATGATCATAATTACCAAGATTCTAGATTATGGTACATTGCCTTTCTTAATCCGTCAAGTGATTTTTGAATGAATTGTCAACATCCAATAAAAATATCCTCAAGGCGAGCGCATTAAAAATTTTCAGGGATTGATCATTGGAGAGTCCGTTTGATTGGCAAATCCCAACCGGAATAACAATTGCTCAAGATACAGGCAAGGCATCTGTTCGATTCTGCTCGTCATGTTTTTGGTTGATATGAACTATAAAAATTCATATGAGCCTGTTCCAAAACTAATTGACTGTACGCTAAACGCGCACGGTTTTGGAACAGCCTCATATAGTTCATAACTTTCAAAGAGTATGATATGGCGAAAATTGCCTTGCAGCCGGACACGGAAGTTGAAAACACCCGCAATCATTTTGAATATCTGATTTGGGCGATTAACACGGAGCGGGGCGACCGCTTAAAACCCGCTGGCGCTTACGGAGTGCGCTACGCCTTGCAGGTGGGGGGCGAAAAGCCCGCTTCCGGCGCGGAGTTGCCGAAGTCGAAATTCAATCGCAAGACCACCCACATTGTGCAGCATACGGAGGCGGACAAGGGAAAGACGGCGTATAACAGGCCTGTATGCGTTCCGGGCCTACGGCCCTCCACGGTTCAGTCGGCTAGGTCATTCCGCTCGCTCCATTCCCACGCCTCCTTCACCCACATTTAGGCGGTACGAAACCTTACGAGTTTCTTTAGGTGCCGCCCAAATGTCGTAAACAGCCGAAACGACTCCACCTTCAATGACGAAGTACGGCAAAACAGAGAAGGATAACCATAGCCGCTCTCCTGATTCCTCCTGGTTTTGAAGAATTAGTATGGATTGACAGCCTGTATTGTTGAGGGTCAAGTTTAGTCGCCGGCGGGTAAGGAGGGAACGAGGTTTGGCTGCCGCCGAATGACGGCAAACCCATAAAAAACGGGCTGTCCTGAACGAAACCGTTGTTTTCAGGACAGCCCTCTGTTTTTTAAAAGAACCCGCC
>JAITBO010000329.1 GCA_031283505.1 Treponema sp.
ATTAGTAGGTTTTTTTTGAAAATTTGAGGTTGAAATATGGTTTTCAACAACATAGGGAAGGGGACAGACCTTTTATAAGGAAAGCATAGAGAATATATATAAATATTATAGGATTAGTAAGATATAAATGTGTAAAATATGAGGAACTTGTTGGAGGTAATTAAGTTATTTTTTATTAGTATTTAAGGTATTTATGTTTTTTTTATATACGTTTATGTCTACATAACTAAGCAATTGCGAATTTTTATCATTCGCGGAATTTTTGTGGGTCAAGTTTAGAGCAAGCTGCGGGCTATTAAACCGTATGGCTTCGCCTAATAAAACGTGAAAAAAAGTCGCTTTCCCTACTTGAGCAAACCTGCCCCGCTACAGAGGGCGGATGCCGGAACGTTAGGCGAACTGCCTGTCAAAGGCTTCTATCAGCTTGGGTTTGAGTTCTTCGATGGTTCCGGCAATCTTGAGACCCGCGGCGTTTTTATGACCGCCGCCGCCGAACCTGGCGGCGATTTCCGCCACATTAACTCTGTCCCGGCTCCGCAGGCCAACAGTACATTCACCGGCGCTTTCCTGGCGTATTACCGCTATGGCCTCAACTCCGGCAATGGATTGTAGCAACTGGTACAGGCTGTCGGAATCCCGGCCCTCAAGACCGAATTTTTGGGTATCTTCGTAGGTCTCGTATGAATAGGCGAGCTTGCCGCCATAATAGGTTTCGGCCCGGGAAAGGATATGCCCCAGAAGTATGCGGGAACCGAGACTCTTCCCCCCATGTATGCTTTGGAATACCTTTTTGGGGTTCGCCCCGGCCTGTACCATTCTAGAGGCACAGGTGAAGGTTTCGGCACCGCCGGTATCCACATGACGGAAAAAACCGGTATCCGTACAGAGGCCGAAAAGAAGGAATTCCGCTTCCTCCGGGGTTGGGGTAAGGCCCAGAGCTTCTATGACCGCCAGAACCATAAAAGTAACCGACGGGGCTTCGGTATCCAGGAACACCGCCGTACCGGGAGAAGCCTCGCGGTTGGTGGCGTGATGGTCTATAACCGCTGCGGGAAGCCCTCTGAGGGCCTCTTCCAGGCTGCCGGTACGGTCTGCGGCGGCGCAGTCCACTATGATGACCCGGCTCTCTTCCCGCTCCTTTTCCCCGATTTGGCTCAGGAACCGGTCCGCGAAGGGGACAATCTCGGTCCGCTTGAAGGGACCGGCGGAACATAGGATCCCTTCTTTACCGAGGCGTCTCAAGACCGAAGCAAGGGCCAACTGGCTCCCTACGCAGTCGCCGTCTGGTTCATGGTGACCGGCGACCAGAAATTTCGATCCTGCCTGAATGAAATCAAGTAAATTTTGAGGGACCGGAACCGGTTTTACCATTAATATTCCAGGCGGACATCATTCACATCTTCAAAATAACTGTCCAGATTGATATTTAAGGGGATATTCCCCCAGCTTTCATGAGACAAGGGCCGAATATAGAGGCGGACATGACTGAATTCCCCGTTCTTGTAGTAAATCGACAGGGAAGGCCAGTCTCTTCCGGGATCAAGGCGGACTATCTCGCCCTTACCTCCGGCGTCAACGAACCATTCTACCGGCAGATAGATGCGGCCAACGCCGGTCGGCCCCTTCCGGTACTGCACTACATAACCCTTACGGTAGGGATATATCTTTTCTACCGTAGTATTGACGTAATAATACTCCGACTTTTTTTTATCACCTTGTTTTTGCCCGGACCCTTCCTGCGCGGCTGCTGGCAAAATCACCCCAATAATACCAATAAAGACAATGAAAAGAAGGCGTTTCATCCTGATTCCTCCGGAAATTGTACTGAGTTAAGTATAACGAATGACGAAGTATCCGGCAAGGGGGAATAAAAAAAGGCCGGTTGTTGCACCGGCCCTGCCCTTGAGGCAATCGAAAGTATAGTGATTTGGGAGGGGAACTATACTCCCGACAATTTATATATCGGTATAATCGGCGCTTACTTTACATTTTTTTTTAAATTATAGAGGCTTTTCCAAAACTTCAGCTTTGGAAAAGCAACCTTGAAATATAGACCCGGCGCAAGGGAACCGGCTAATCGGACTAATCGCTTTCAGAAACCTGAACATCCACCGCCATGGACACCCGGTAGGTTTTCCCCCTCTGAACTGTCAGGGATTTTACAATGGAATAATCGCTTAATTGAAATTTAACCTCATGAATTCCCGGTTCCACCGGCATGGGATTTCTCAAAGAAACAACGGGCTGGTTGTCGAAGAAGATGACCGCGTTCTCCGGGGCCTCGAAGATCACCAGTGGAGTGGGGTCCTGTAACGTAACGGTCAGTTCCAGGGTTTTGCTCCTTTCTACAATAAAAACACGGTTTTCGTTACGGTAATCGTTGGACAGGATCACGAGGTGGTGTTCGCCTTCCTTGAGCATCCGCTCTTCGCCGGGGTTTTCTATCACCTGATCGTCGATAAGGGCCGTAAACGGCCGGTCCCGGAGGTTTTCGGGGTATCGGGGAATAAGCCGTACCGCCCCCTCATTGCTCTGGATGGGCTTTACGTGCAGGGAAAAATCCATGGATTCAATTTCTTCACTCAAGCCCTTGATGACCGGAAGGATACGGAACAGGACCGGAAAGGATTGGGGAAAGACGATTTCTGGCAGGACCGTAGCATAGGGGGAGGTCTTGAGGCCGTGGGCTTGCCTGAGGGGGATCTGATAGATGCTCAAAATTTTATTCGGGACAGGCTCAAAGAGGATCTGCCGGGCCTGAATGTCCGCGACCCCGGATTCGGGGATTCTGTCCAAATCGGCGTATATAGCGACGGCCAGGCTTCCCCGGTAGGGGAGGTAACTTTGAGGCGCCGTGAATTCCAACTCCACCGCCCGGAAAAAACGGATATCTTCATCCAGGAGTATAAGGGCGGAATCAGTATAGGAAAGGGGTATAGAGCTTCCCTTGGGAACCTCTATAGAAACCTCCACAGACCCCGCAACAAGAACCCGCAGGGATTCCGCTTTAAGGGAAATGGGGAGAAACAGAACCATAAGAACAAATATACGGCTTGCGCCATGCCGTTTTTTCATCACCGGCTGCCTTCTTTAAATAAATATAAATATCTTTCCGGGTCCCGGGCTATTCCATTTTGTCTCAATTCAAAGTGTAAATGAGGCCCCGTGGATTGTCCGGTAGAACCAACCTTACCTATAAGACTACCGGATCGGACACTGTTTAGCAAGACCGTGTGAATCTCCGAAAGATGTCCATACAGACTGGTCCAGTCCCCGTGACTGATGATAATGTAGTTGCCGTATACGGGATCGTATCCCTGCCCGGCAACCATCCCGCTCCGGGCGGCAAAAACCTCCGTTCCCTCCGGCGCTGCCAGGTCCAGGCCCTGGTGGAACCGGGGGTTTCCGGTAACCGGATTTATCCGGGGCCCGAAGGGGCTGGTCAGCCGGTAATTCCGCAGAGGGAAACGGAAGCCCGGATACAGGAAAAACGCCCGTTCCGTAGGGGTAAAGTCCTCCCCGGGGATAAATCTAAACCGTTCGGCTTTTCCTTCCCGCCTGACGGTCAACAGGACACCCCTCTCATTGTTCCGTGCCGAAACGAGGAGCATCTCCAAATCCGTGCGAGGTTCCTCCGGGATGAAAAGCCCCGGCATGGAAGGGAGGAGCAGGCCGCCGCTTAATTCCGCCGCAGCAGTGGGCAGCCTGTTCAGGGTAGCCAGCGCCGCATAAGGCAGGGTACACCGGGCCGCCAGACTCAGGAGATCCTCTCCGGGCTTGGGGGTATAGGCGTAGATGGTCAGACTTTCTGCCAGGCTTGCATCCCTATCGGCAGCCTCCCCATTTTCGGCATCCCGCCGGTTAAAGAGGCGCTTCCGCGCAGCCTCCACATCCGCCAAATACTGCCTGAAAAGCACATCCCCGTTATCCAGCCGGTTAATTCCGGGGAAAGTGGATTCCCGCTTTTCCGCTCCAGCCGGAAAAAGAACAATATACGCCAGGGCAAAAAAAACCACCCCACGAAAGGAACGGGGACTCATTACTGAATGCAGGCAGTCAAAAATAGACAAAAAAGGCTGTCCCGGAGGACAGCCCCTGTTCGCGGTTCCCTTAGGAAGCGGCAATCGCTTCGACGGGGCAGACCCCCGCGCAGGCTCCGCAGTCCTGACACAGATCAGGATTTATCCATCGGGCGCCGTCCTTTTCGGAAATTGCTTCTACCGGACATTCGCTGTCACAACTACCGCAATTTAAACACGCGTCACTGATTTTATACGCCATATCTAACCTCTCATTAGTAGTATAATGATACAGGATACAGTATCTTTCCGCTAAATGCAAGGATTCGAATTGCGCCACGTTAAATCTAACCATGGGAACATACTACCCCGACATGATTAAACCTGTGAATTTGGGCGCATCCGGCGCACGCGCCGGACCGGGCTATCCGCTCCAATTCCTCTGCCCGCCTGCGGTGGGCTTGCGGGATTTCCGCTTCTATCCCTTGCGCTTCGCTGTGCGAAAAGATCTTCCGCCAGGAAGCAAAACCACATAGGCTTTCCCTCCACGGTGAGAAAGGTCTCTTTCCCCCAGTGGGTCAGCAGATGCAGGGCGTATTTACGGTTGTAGCCGGTCTGTCGGATAAACTCATCGAGCATTTTAGATTTTTCTTTTTTGCCTGCCCTTCGGTATGGGGGCAAACTTCCCGGTCAATGCCTGTTTCATGTTCAGTGGTAACCCCATGTACTCCTCCGGCCCTTCTCCCGGAACAGTGTATTTGGGTTAGATTATTTAGTGTCTGTCCATAATGTAGACACATTATGGACAGACTACCTTAAAATCTACATTTTCGTAACCTTTAGGTGAGAAAATGCAAGGTCTGTCCACAAAGTACCCGACTTTGTGGACAGACACTATTTATGAGGCAACGCGCCTCATTGCGCAGGGCCCCTGCATTTACTTTCCGAAAAGGACCGTGAACATATAATCGGCACACATGGAAGCGGCGAACCTTCGTTTGGGACCGCTCATCCGGGTGATATGCGTTTCCGGCAACGGGGAGGCCCGCACCAGTGACAGCGCCATCTTGCGT
>JAITBO010000379.1 GCA_031283505.1 Treponema sp.
GAGGAATACTTCAGGTTTATAGAAGCAGGGATAGAGGCGACGAATAATCCGGCGGAATTGACGATACGGCAAAGCATAGTGGACCGGATAGTGACGCAGGGAAGCCGGGGAGTAGCGGGTAATGAGTGGCATGAGCGGTTCTGGAGTGTTATTACGACATGTACTATGCAAAACATTTCGGTAATGAATAATCTGAAAGAATGTATATCCGCATATTTTGGCATGAGGCCGTTCCCTAATCTCATAAATCCAGCCTAATAGCCGTGAACGATTACTCTTTATTTATGTACAGTTCCTAACGCTGTATATAGCATCTCAACATATTGCTTGCTACTATTTTTAATACCGCCATATATGTAGTGTAGTTGAATAATTACCTGTGTCTCAAAACCAGACGAAAGGCTTGTCAATCCGGAAAAAATATGCTTAAATTAGAGATTGTTTCAACAGGCCAGGCGGCTTCCGGGCCTTGAGGCATGGAGGGCAAATCAGCGTAGCCACAGGCTGCGAACATCCCCAAAGCAGCTTAATTCCTTATGTGGTAAGGAATCAGAGATATTTTTAGTTAAACTGCGGGAAGAACCGGCGCTTAATTGTCGAAAACCGTTAGAAAAGGCGTTAGAAACCTTTTTCAGCGGAGAGAGTTATGGGCTGGCCTTTTTATCTGTTCCCACAGAAAGGCGGCATTATTTACGTTGAAATCGTTGACCCGGAAACAGGGGCGCATATTACCATCCGAACAACCGGGACAAAAAACTTGGACGCCGGGATTCCTGTGGTAGGGGAAAGGCGCCAGTCTAGTATTCCTGCGGGGCGGGAAAAAAGGCCGCAGCCACTGGAAGTTATTGCCGGACTGGAGAATATTCTGAAAACCATCGAAAATACCCGGGACCTTGATTCGGAGGGGGCCATGGAGATAGTCAAGGTTTTAAAAAAACGGGCGCTTATAGACATAGCCATTGTTAAGGCGGGGCCTGGAAATCAGGATTTTATTGCCTATTTGCTAAGATTTTGGGATTATGATAATTCCCCTTACGTGAAGGATCTCCTTATCCATAAACACCGGATTGGACGGAATCACTGTCGTGAGGCGCGTAACCGGGTAAAAGATAAATGGGAGTCTGTCTTTAGTAACAGGACCCTTAACAGTATTTCCCGGGAAGATTTAAAGAAATTTTCGATACAATTGGCGGAAGCAGGTTTTTCATCGAGCTATATTAATGGGATATTAAATGCCGGACTAAAAGCCCTGAAATACGCTTATCAAGAGGGAATTATTCTGTCTAATCCTGGCATGGAACTTGAACGTTTTTCCGGAACAGGTAAAAAGCGTGGCGTACTAACCCCGTTGGAAGCCGGGAAGCTCTTTACGGAAGACTGGAAAGATAAGCGTTCCTATATAGGAAATCTTATTGCAATAACTACCGGACTTCGTTCAGGGGAAGTAATGGCGTTAAGAAAAAATGACATCGATCAGGAAAAAAACATCCTCTATGTACGCCATTCATGGAACAGAGAAGACGGTCTTAAAACTACCAAGAATGGGGAGGACCGCCGAACTCCGCTGCTCCCGGAAGTAAAAGAAAAAATCCTTAAACTGTTGTCAGAAAATCCTCATGGAGGAGAGAACCCTTTTATCTTCTGGGGCCGGGATCCCGATAGACCTGGTGACAGCGCTTTTCTTCTTGATGGACTCAAAAGGGCTTTATCGGTAATCGACATTGAATACGAGGCCAGAAATATCGTGTTTCACTCTCATAGGCACTATTATGCGGCCAGAATGGTTGATAAAATGACTCCCGAACAGGTAGTCCGTATTACAGGCCATAAGAGCATGAAGGTATTTGAAGAATATGCGGATCACATAATAGACGAGAATATTGAGCAGGCAAGTAAAGCCGGCGCCGAGGTCTTTAAGAACATCATCCACTTTTCAAAAAGGAGCGCTTAACCTTAAATGCGGCTGGCCTTTATTTAGTCCGAAGTCTGTTCAAAATCAACCGGGTTTTGAAACAGGTTTCAGCTTATAGAGATAATGGCCTATTCTCTATATACTATTGCGTAAACTATCGTTTAATAAGGAAAGAGCTTTTAGTGCAGGCGGTTAAGCGGCTATCCGAATCAGTAATAGAGAGGCTTCGCTCGGAAATCTTCGACGCCGGAGGGAACGAGATATTTGCCCTGGGTTATTTGAATGACGCCGGGATCGTAGTTTCCGTCGATGTTCTGGCCCGAGGGAACGAAGGGGCGGTTCTGGCCCTGGATTCTCGCCCGGAACAGCGGGACGGCGTACCCTCCGACGACGGCGCGCCTTCCGCCGACGTCCTCATCCACAACCATCCGTCAGGTTTTCTGACCCCCAGCGACAACGATCTTGCCATAGCGGGCAGGGCAGCCGAAAATGGGACCGGGTCCTTCATCATTAACAACGAAGTCAGCCGGGTCTATGTGGTGGCCGAGCCTGCCCGCAGGCGAAAACGGAAAAAACTTGATCCCGATAGGATCTGCGCAGCCCTGGAAGAAGGGGGCGCTATTGCCCGGCGGCTTCCTTCCTTTGAACTTAGACCGTCCCAGATCGGCCTTATGCGCCTGATCATCAAGGCTTTCAACGACGACGCCTTGGCAGCCGCCGAAGCGGGGACCGGTGTGGGAAAGTCCTTCGCCTATATTCTCCCTGCTATGACCTACGCCCTGGATAACGATGAGCGCATTGTTGTTTCCACCGCCACCATAAACTTGCAGCAGCAACTGTACGAGAAGGATATTCCCCTAGTGGCTTCCGCTCTGGGCAAAAAGGTAAAGGTGGTCCTGGTGAAGGGCCGGGGGAATTACCTCTGCCGCCGGCGCCTGGAGGACGCCCTCAGGGAACCCGCCCTGGACGAGGACGAGAACAGCGCCGTCCGGGCCATCGCCGAATGGGCGGAAACTTCCGGGACCGGAAGCCGTTCGGACTTGTCCTTTCTGCCAACGGAAGGAGCCTGGTCACGGGTGTGTTCCGAGGCGGATCTCTGCATGGGGATGCGCTGTCCCGAGCGGGAACGGTGTTTCGTCCTTTCCCTCAGAAAGGAGTGTGCCGGCGCCCGTATCCTCGTGGTGAACCATCACCTGCTTTTCGCGGACCTGGCCGCCCGCAGCCAAGGGGCTGGATACGACAACACGGTGGTGCTGCCCCCCTACCGACGCATCGTTATAGACGAGGCCCACACGGTGGAAGGGGCGGCCACATCCTTCTTTTCCCGTGAATTCAGCCGCCTCGGCGTTTTCCGTCAACTTGGCCGGTTGTACCGCAAGCGCCGCGCCCGGCGATCCGGGCTTCTGCTGCGTTTGGCGGGTCTCGCCGCAGGCGGCGGGGAAGAGGACACGTTTCTGGAAAAAAACCTGAACACGATTCAAAAAATACGTGAAGCCGCCGATGATCTGGACGCGAATGCCCTGGAACTCTGCCGGACAGAGGGAACTTTCCGGCTCACCCCCGCCCGGGAGGAGGCCGTTTCCTCGGTTCTGACTCCCCATTTACTGGACCTGAGGCGGAACATCCTCTCCCTGGCGGAGCAGGTCAGGGACATCATCGAGAATCTTCAGGGTGAAAATGCCGAAGACCCGGCTGTTTGGGAGATCAAGGTCATAATACGCCGTCTTGAGGCCATAGCCGGCGTCTGTTCCTCCCTGCTGGAATACCGGGAACACCCTGGTGAGGTGATGTGGCTGGAAAGGCATACCGGTGTTTCCGGCGGCGACTGGACAGGGTTTAATGTCACCCCAATAGACGTAGCGCCCTCCCTCAAGGATGCCCTCTTTGAACCGAACAAGACCGTAATCTGTGTATCCGCGACCCTTACCGTAGGGGGGGCCGGGAATGTTTCGGATTACCCGGAATCCGCCGATTTTGGGGATTCTTCGGGGTCCGGGACTTCTTTGGCCCTTTCGGATACGGCGTCGGAAGAAAGGCGGCGTGGGAATGTTCCGGCGGCCTTTGCTTATTGGAGCGGGCGGTCCGGTTTCGGCATGGTGCAAGACAGGGAAGCCCTCTTCGGCTGGTTCCCCTCGCCCTTTCCCTATGCCCGTTCTGTCCTCCTGGCGGCGCCTCGGGACGCACCTCTCCCCGACGAAGGCGGTTACCGCGCCTTTGTGGACAGGGCGGCGACGGCCCTGGCGGAAACAGCCGGGGGATCTGCCCTTATCCTCTTTACCTCCTACGACGCCCTGCGGAGCGCCTATGCCGCCGCCCGGCCCGTCCTGGAAAAACAGGGAATACGCTGCCTTAAACAGGGAGATGATGACCGGAGCCGCCTCCTCCAGAGCTTTCTTTCCGACGAGACCAGCGTACTTTTCGCCACCGATTCCTTTTGGGAAGGCGTTGACGCGCCGGGGGACGCCCTTCGCCTGGTGATACTCTGCCGCCTCCCCTTCAAGGCCCCCACAGACCCCGTCTTTGAGGCCCGGTGCGAAGCCCTGGAAAGCCGCGGAGGTAGCCCCTTCATGGAATTATCCCTTCCCGAATCGGTGATGAAGTTCAAACAAGGCTTTGGCCGGCTGATGCGCAGGTCCAGCGATCACGGCGTAGTGGCGGTCCTGGACGGACGCATTCTCCGCAAACGCTACGGCGTATACTTCCTCCGCTCCCTCCCCAAAACCCGCATCAGCTTTGCGGATTTCGATACGGTACTCCGGCAAACGGAGGAATTTCTTTTTTCCTAAAGACCGCGCAAGGAATAGAAACGGAATAGAAACCCTTCGCCTTATCCTGCCGTTATCGAAGACTAAAGTGGAAAATTCGGCATTTATACGGTATAATCGGTGTTTATTATGGTATAATACCTGGAAGGAGTTGTACTTATGAAAAGATTTTTTTTAGTATGCTGTTTTGGTCTTGTGGGATCCTTTTCGCTTTTCGCGGAATTCAGGATCGATACCGGTTTGGGACTCCTTTTCCTCCAAAGGCCGGAAAAAACCAGGGACGAGAAGGTACTGCTGGACGGGATCTTTTTTCCCCTGCCGGAAGCCGGCTTTTACGGGCAGTTCAATTTTGGGAATTTCCACCTCGGGACGGGGATGCGGGGTTTTTCATATATTGCCTATACTAATTTTTGGCCCACGCTATACGGAGAATACGATCTGGCCCGTTTTACCATTCATGCCGAGATTGGCGGGGGGATGTTCGGCATTATCGACTTATTACAGGAAGATTCGTATTCTATGAGTGGAACCCAGTATTCCGAGAGTTCCGGAATGGAAACCAGTGACGCTCCCTATTTTATGGTTAAACTGAATCCGACCATTATCCCCGAAATTTCGGTATGGTTCCGGTTTGGTAAATTTTTCAAAGTCGGAGTTGGCTGGATTACCATGTTTTTGCTGAATCCAGCGGAAAGCAAAATAATCAACATAAACCCTCAGTTTTATTTGGGGTACAAAATGACCTTTCCCAGCGCCGCCGCACGGAAAAAACCCGACGGTACCCAGCGGATCTTCTAGGGAAGAATGGCCCGCCATGGATTCGCGGCGGGTCGTCAGCGATGGTTCTTTGGGGCGTACCGATAGCTTGAGTTGCCTCTTTTCCCATGGTAGGGTAGAGCTATGAATCTTTTTTGCCTCCTGTGGACCCCGTTGTTTTATTTCTTTTGGGTTTCCCTTAGTCCGCCCGAAACACAGGATTCCGGTGGAATATGGGCTTTGTTATTGGGAAGCGCCTTTGCCCTGGTCCGTTTTATAACCGGCCCCTGGATCTCTCCCGGAACATTCGGTTTTTCCCGATGGCTTTCCGCCCTGGTAGACGCCGCCGGTCTTCCGGCTCTGATTCCCTTCCTGTTTTTTCTCCTTTTCGTCGCCCTTAAAATCATCCCCTCTCCGGAAGACCCCGCCGGCTTCGCCTTGCTCTGGCTTATACCCCAGGGGATATTCCGCTCCCTCATCCGGGAAGGCCGGCACGATCCGGTCTTTTTGGCGCTGGTCCCCGTGCTTTGGACGGCCTTGGCCTTGGGGATGCCTTTCTTTGTCCGGTTTATCCCCGGCAGGAACCGGCGGCTCCGGAAGATTTTTGCCGTTCTCGGCATGACGGTCCTGCCCCCGGCGGCGGCCACCTGTTACTGGGCCTTTTTTTGCCAGAAACCTCTCTGGGGCTGGTTTCTTCTTGCCCTAACCCTTATGCCGCTTGTTTTTTCTGTAAGCTTCCCGCCGCGCCGGATCCGGAAGACAGAAAACAACGACCCTCTTTCTGAGGCTAAACTTGACTCCACAAAAATCAAGACGAAATAGATGATGATACCTGAATGTCGGGTAGAACCGGGCGGTCACCCACCCGGAGATCTCGCAGACCCGGACGTGCCCAATTTCCCTCCCGTAGGTACGCGGCATCCGCTTCCTCTAAAAAAAATCGTTTAGCTAAAAATTGCTGCCACTTCTGGCTCCTCTGGGCGGACCTCTGGTTCAGCCATTTGAACCGTATCCCCTTGACTTGCTCGTAGAAGAGCCCGATGTTGTAGTAGTTAAGGGATAGCTCATAATAGGCATAATGTCCCCGTAGTTTGGCGGTGAGTTCCTGGTGTTGCTCCTGCTTTGCCCAGTACCGATTCTCTTTGCACCACCGCGTTATGGACTTCAAGGCCCGGCTCAATCGTTTGCCGTAGGTCTTTCGTCCTGCCATCCAGCGCCCGTTCCTTCGTTCCATATCCGGTTCAGGGCTTGATGGGCCGGTTTCCCCAGCCAGAACAAACTCATACGCACAGGCTTCTATTCCTGCAGCGTCCTCCGCTTTGAACAGCTTTGCCAGTCGTTCCCGCCTCCTTCCCCGCGTTCTTCCGCATACCGTTGCGGTTTCTCACCATAGTCCGTTTCGTTAAATCTAGCCCTACATACCTTTGTCCTTCCTTAACTTACTTCTGCTTTATAACTCACCTGAGGCTCCGGAGTCAAACTTGAAGAAATTTAACCATGAACCTCATCGGACCGGTGGTCCGCAACTTCGCGAACAAACTGGATTTAGCCTCAAAAGCTCGTGTTATTCCTATGGTTAGTGGTTCATATTATTTTTCCTGCATAACATGAGTTATTAAGACAGACGGGGCGGCGGTTTTTTTATACGGATGTAAGAATCCCGGCAAGGTACAGGTTTACAGGCGGAAGCGTTGGGGGTAGGCCGGTGGCCCGGCCTCAGGAAGCTCTCCCCCTCCGACTGTCTCTTACTTCCGCCGTCCGCGTAGCATCCCCGCAAGGGCACGGAACTGTTTATCCCGGCTCAGGGCAAGGAGGAGGACCCCTATGGCGGTGAAAACCAGGGCGGTGACCGTGAAAGGGATGCCATAGGTGACGAAACGCCCTCTGCCCGCAAGCCGGCTTATGAGAAAGGACTTGAGGTACACCACGGGGACGGCCGCGATTGCCGAAAAGAGGGCCAGCTTCAGGGTGTAAACCAGCGCCGATTTCAGCGCCCTGCCCACCGCTATACGGGGGTTTCTTCCCAGAAATGCGAGAAGAAGGGCGGTGTTTACCGCGCCAGCCACGGTAAGGGCCAGGGCTATCCCCGCTCCCCGGAAGGGGCCTGCCAGGAGCACGGCCAGGGTCATATTCACAGCGAAGGAGATGATACCTGCCAAGGCGGGGGATCTGGAATCGCTCTGGGCGTAGAAGGCCGGAGCCAGGATGCGGTTTAGGGCGATGAACAAAAGGCCCGGCATATGGCAGCGGAAAGCCGAACAGGTAAGAGCTACGGAAGTTTCATCGAAACTCCGGGACTGGAAGAGAAGGCGTATCAGGGCCTCCCCCTGGGCCAGAGAAAAGAAGGTGACCGGCACGGTGATGAGGGCGATGATGTCCATGGCCGTGAGGAGCCGTTCGTTGTAGCGGTCCCATTTGCCGGTTTTGGCGTCCTCCGCCAGGTCCGGAAGGAGTACCGTCCCTATGGAAACCGCGAAAACCCCCAGACTGAGTTCCTGGAGCCTGAGGGAGTATTGCAGGCTGGACACCACTCCTTCCCCGGCGTTTCCCGCCAGAGCGGTGGAAACCAGGTCGTTGAGCTGGTAGGCCGCCATTCCCGCGATTGTGGGTCCGATAAGACGGAGGACCTTCCTGGTTCCGGGGTTCCTAATCGCCTGCCCAAGGCCGGTGAAAAAGAGGCGGAACCCTTTTTTCCACACAAAAGGAAACTGAATCGCCGCCTCCAGGAAGCCGCCTATGAGTATGCCCCAGGCCATGGCCCTGGCAGGGTTTTGGGTGAAGGGGGAAAGCCCGTAGGCGCAGAGTATGGTTGTCAGGTTGAGGACGATAGGCGCCAGTCCCGAAGGCGCGAATACCCGGACGCTGTTCAGAATACCCTGGAGCAGGGCCGCCAGGGAGATAAAGGCCAGGAAAGGGAACATCAGCCGTGTAAGCAGGACGGTTTCATCGAATTCTTCCATACCGAAGAAGGGCACAACCAGGGGGGTGACGAGGACCCCCAGGGCAACCGCCAAAGACACGAAAAAACTCAGGAAGGTAAAGATACAGGCAAGAAATTCCCGGATGGCGGCGCGGTCGTCTTTCAGCAGGTATTCTTTGAAGGTGGGAATAAAGGCCACCGCGATAGACCCTTCTGCAAAGAGGCGGCGGAACAGGTTGGGAATCATAAAAGCCACGGAAAAAGCGTCCGAGAGGGCGCTGGTCCCCAGAAGGCTGGCTTTGGTCATCTCCCGAACCAAGCCCAGGATGCGGGAAACCAAGGTAAGGAGGGAAAGGGTGGAGCCGTGGCGTACCAGAGTTCGGGGGGAATTTTCCCCCTCAGACCGGGCGGCGCCTTCCACAGGCGGGATAGTATCTCTCATACCCGGAAGGCCGCCAGAGCCGCCATATCCTGAGGCCGGTTGGTGACAATCCCCGCGCAGCCCAGGCCGATCAGCCGTTCCGCCAGGGCAGGATCGTCTACAGTCCAGGGGACCAGGGGCCGTCCCTCAAGGCCGCCGATTAGAAACCGCGAAAAAACCGTCGCCTGGGCATATTCGGGCTTGATGTAATCACAGCCTGCGATAAAACGGCCCGCGCCCCAACGCAGCGCCAAGGGAACCTCCGGGTTAACGCTGTAGATCACCGCCGTGGGGATGTGGGGAGAGGCCCGCTTGAACGCCCCAAGACACAGGGGATTGAACGACGACACGACAACCGACTCTTCGATTCCCCTTCCCATGGCCTCAAGCAGCCTTGCGGCGGCCTCCGGCAGGGGATCCTCTTTGGTCTTTCGGGATTTAAGCTCTATATCAACGTAGAGGTCCGGGCAAAATTCCTCCAGAACCTCCGCCAGCAGGGGAGGCCGCTCACCGTCAAAACCGGGGCCGAAGAAGGACCCCACGTCTATAGCCCGTATCTCCGCCAGGCTCATTTCCTCAAGCCGCCGGCCATCGCCATTGGCCCTGGCCGGGGCCGTCCGGACAAAAGTGTCGTCGTGGGCCACCACAAGCTCCCCGTCCAAAGTGATGTGAATATCCAATTCCAGACCCGCCGCACCCGACTCACGGGCCTTTCGGAAAGCCGCCATAGTGTTTTCCGGGGCTAGGGAGGAACAGCCCCGGTGGGCAAAGAGGAGGGGCCGCTTCCGTCCGGGAAGGAGGGGCAGGCGGCTCACGGGGCCTTTCCCCCATCCATTCCGGCTTTAAGAGCTTCCAGATCCGCGGCGGCTTCAAGGTCCTTAAAGTCCCCGCCGGCCCCGGCTGCGGGTTCATCCCCCGGATTTTTCCCCAGTATGATGAGAAGTTCCTGTTCCAGGAGATACGGGTCCACACTGCGTTCCCTGGCCGCCAGAGCCGGAAGCTCCCTCCGCATTTTTTCGATTTTAGCCTCCAGGTCCGCAATTTCCGCCGCCAGACCGTCAACCTTTGCCCTGATCCGTCCGGCTTCCTTCTCCGCCTCCGCCGCCAAATCCGGCGCGTCCCGGCTGCGGGCAAGCTCCGCCCGGTTTTCCCATTTATACAGATCCGCCAAAAGCCCTTCCCGGGCCTTTTCCGTCAGTTTCAGGGTAGTGACATGATGAAAAATATATTCCTTCGCCCCGGCGGCGCTCATGCCCGAAAGATCATCCGGCCTGATTTCCATAGATTCTTCCCGTAAACCATTTAAAGATATTCAACGCTTTCTCCGATGATAAAAATCGAAAGACAAAAATTCGGCCCCGGATTTGCGGAGGTTTTCTATACTTTAATTATGACAATAAATATTTGCAAGAGTTTCTCCGGTAAACTCAAGGATTTAACATTTATAAAGTTTCTTTTACAAAATTTGGGCGCATTCTGGCCCGAAGGCCAGAACCGGGCTATCCGGGCTCCGGCCTCCTCACCCCGCGCCGCACGGCTGCGCCGCTTGCGCGGGGTTGCGGGGGCTAAACCCCTCCTATCCCTTGCGCTTTTCTGCCTGGCGCTTTTTCCCCTTCCTGCCCAAAGCGGCGAAGGGACCGGCGGCGCGGCGCAAGGCGTACCCCTTGCCAAAGGGAGGTCCGAACCCTCCGGCGCGGTCCGGCTTACCCGGGGGAATACCGGCCCTTATACCCTGACGGAACGCTCCGACTGGTCCCGGTACGAAAACGGCACATACATAGGCCATGTTTACCGCGAGGTCCGGGCCTCCATCATACCCCGGCAAACCGGCTCGGAAGGCGCGCTGGAATATCAGGGGAACTTCTTTGTCCTGGAAGAAACCCTCCGGGATATGCGGCAGAGCGCCAGGGGAGTGGACGCGGTGATCCCCGTGAATTTCCGCGCCAACCGCGACGGCGGCCTTACCGTTATTGACGACAAAGGTTTCCCTTCCCTCCGGGGCTTTCCCGCCTACCCCGCCGAGGCTGTGCGTCCCGGCGCTAAGTGGACCGCCGGAGGAAGCCGCGCTGTGGACCCTCTGAACCAGGGTCGCCCCGTGATAGTGCCCCTGGCCGCCGAATACGAATACCAGGGAACGGAACTCTACAGGGACATCCAGGTCCACCGCATCCATGCCCGGTACGCCTCCCGTTACCAGGGCCGCGCTCAAGCCCCCCGGACACCGGATGACGCCGGTTATTTTGAGACCCTCCAGGGTACACATACCGTAGACATCCTCCTCCGGGTCTCCGATGGCCTCCCCCTCCTCATCAGGGACAACCTGGACGAAACCTTCACCTGGCCCGGTGGCCATACCCTCCGTTTCCGGGGTTTTACTCTCACCTTTGGGGAAGGCATAGTCCCCCTGGACCGGGAAGCTTCCATAGCGGCCCTTTCCGGCGCCCTGGATGTCAGACCCCCGGAAGGCCGGAAAAAAAGCGGCGGGGGCGATGTCCGGCCTCCCCTCCATGTTCCGGGGGAAGATCCCAGCCTGGACATCGAGGCGGTTCCGGAAGGCATACGCCTTACCCTGCGGGACCTCCGTTTTGAGCCCGATTCAGCGGACCTCCTGCCCGGCGAAAAGACTCGGCTGGATGCCATAGCCCAGGCCCTTCGGGATTTCCCGGACCGCTCCTTTTTGGTGGAAGGCCATACCGCCGCAGTAGGCCGCCCGGAAGGAGAAATGAATCTCTCCGTAGAACGGGCCCGGCGCATCGTCACGGAACTCGCCGCCCGGGGCATCCCCGAAGACAGGTTCATCTACAAAGGATCGGGAGGGACCAAACCCGTGGGGGACAACTCCGTGGAAGAAGGCCGCCGCCTGAACCGGCGCGTAGAGATTACCATATTGGAGTAAGGCGGCGCTTCAAAGGCCGGGGCATTACGTGTACGGGATAGAATGTGAAAAAGCGGTTTAATACCCCTAAGGAACTGTCAACGCTCAAAGGTAAGCCTTTCGGCCCCTTGCAAGGTCCACAGTAATAGCGTCAGTCACCGAAAGCTGTATGTCACATTAGGCGGTTGACGCCGTTTTTTGATTCCCAGGCGGGTCCATACCTAAGAGTCCGTTCACCGGTCTGCGGAGGCCCTTCAGGGCGAGATTGTTGATTTTTTTTACAGAAAACCTTGTTTTTTTATTTTAATGAGCTATAGATATGAATGAATGTTGAATATATTTCGATCATAAATAGCGGACAAGGAGCGTGGCGATGTACGGCTGGTTAAGGACAGTTTTTCCCTCCCCGGTTTTTCTTAGTATAATTTTACCCCCCATTCTATGTAATATTTTATACTTGCTATGGAAGCGGTTACGCTTTTTCCTTTATTTTTTCTCTGCCTTTTTCTTTTCTCCATAAAACTATCCCGGTTTCCCTTGCGGAGAACCGGGTTTTTATATGCACTCTGCAAAAAAATTCTTTAAAGAGTTTTGTATGAAAAACGCGAAATTGACAGGTCTTTTCGCAAAAAATAGCAAGTTATCCCTCTGTTTGCTGGCCGGTTTCCTGGCCGCTTTTCTGCTGGTTGGATGTTTTAACCCAATTACCGCCATCCCTCCCAAATCGGGCAACTCCGTTACCAATCCCTTTACCGTTGACATCTTCATCGGTAAAGACGGTTCCGCACGCTCCGTAGCAGGTCCTGACTCGGCTCAGATAAAAGGGAATATCCGTAACTTTATGCAGCTTATCGTTGTGGATGATACGGGAAACATCGTTGCCTATGCCGAGGACCGCAGGTTAAACGAGGAGGACACGGAGGGCGTGCTTTCCATCAATTCCATTGCCTTTGGTCAGAACTATCGCTTTTTGCTTCTGATGGGTCACTGGGAACACGAAAATTACAACTATTATGATGGTACTAACGATTTTCGGCCTCCCACCCTGCTGGCCGCAGGCTTAAAGACACAACAGGTATTCGGGAGCGAGACGATCACTGTGGTGATGTGGCCTATCGTGGTGGATACGGTGTTTAGCGCCAACGATAGAAACTTAACCGTCGCACCGGTGATAACCAATGGGAACCCCGTAGCGGTTACCCTGTACCCGATAGACTGGGACGTACTATGGACCATAAACCGGGGCGCCACCGGAAACGGCTTTACCGATCTGATCGGAAGAACGACGCCCCTTAGTAATCCCGATGCGTCCCTGACCGGGAAGATCATCACCCAGCCTATAGGGACCTATACATCCGGGTTTACCAAGATAGGGACGGTAGGTTCCGTAAACTTTAAACTTGAGTACAAACCCTTCACCACCGACGCGTGGAGTACGGTTAATAATAACAACATAAAGTCGGACTTTTTTAACCTGATCGAGGGAGGCCCGGTGTGGATAATCCGCAACGGGGTAAACGACGAGCCCCAGAACGAAAGCACGAACTTTACCAGGTTTGGGAATGAGGTGAATTACAATGGGAACGGTGCGGTACGGTTCGTTATAGCCCCCAAGACCCCGGATGACGGCAGCGAACTGGAGATCAGCAATGGGGTATTTGTAGGACCTTCGACTTCAACTACGCCGGATATAACCTTTACCACCGATGGATATGAGGATAGTGCGGAAGTGTACTATGCGGTAGTGGAGAAAGGGCACACACCGGATTATTCCGACTATAAACCCCTGGGGGAAGACAATACGGTTGAGGAGGGGGATCACCGGGAAACGATAGAACTTGATACGGCAAACGGGGATTACGACGTGTATGTGATCATCTACAAGGACGGAGAGGTGAGCGATCCGATCATCATCAACACGAAGGAAGGCGGCTTGGATACAGACTATGAGTGGGGAATCGGCAGGTTCATAGCGGTTGCCTATGATAGTGATAATGCCGCATGGTCCGGAGATGGGGGCAAAACATGGACGAATGCGCCGATGCCGAGGCTCGCCAATTGGCGCAGTGTAACCTACGGGGACGGGGTGTTTGTTGCGCTTTCCTGTACTGTCGACTACTATGCGGTTGCCAGGTCTGAAGATAACGGCGAAACCTGGCAAGAGATATATCTGCCGACTCTTCTGCCGATTCCA
>JAITBO010000403.1 GCA_031283505.1 Treponema sp.
TCAGGAGGATACTATGAGTCAAACCCAAATAGCGCAAAAGGCGATAGAAGAAGGTAAAGGGATTTTCCGGCTTGCCCCGGCCTGGGTTCCCCGTTCATTTTGCCGGCCCGGAAAGCGAATAAAGCTCCACCCGGATGATTACTATGTCTTTGGCCTGGAGAGAGGCGGCGTGGATGAACGCTGGTTCGCCTCTACCACCCACGCGGACAACGGCCCCGGAACCCCCGATGACGAGGGTTTAAGTTATGTTGTCACCAAAGACGGCAAAGAAAAGGTGCTGCTTAGGGACGCGGTGGATTATCTGAAAGCCGATGTTATCGGAGAAACCCTGTGGAAAAAATACGGCCGCTGGTCCATGTTTTCCAAATTCTTCGACAATTTTGGCCCCCTTCCCCACCACATTCACCACCGGGATATACACGCGGCCCGGATAAATCAGTCGGGAAAACCGGAAATGTACTTCTTTCCCTCCCAGGTAAACAACCACGGCGGGGAATTCCCCTTTACCTTCTTCGGCTTAAACCCCGAAACTACCAAGGATCAGGTACTCCAGGCTTTAAAGAACTTTGCCAAGGGTGATAACCGCCTGCTTTCTCTGGCAAGGGCCTACGCCCTCGACGTTGACACGGGCTGGGACGTACCCCCCGGAGTACTCCACGCGCCGGGCAGTCTCTGCACCTACGAGCCCCAATTCGCCTCGGATGTGTACGCTATGTACCAGTCCGTATTGTACTTCGGGCATTGTGTCCCGGAAGACTTGCTCTGGAAGAATTCCCCTCCCGAAGAAAAGGGCAACTTTAATTATCTGCTGGAAGTAATCGACTGGGAAACCAACGTGGACCCGGATTTCCACAAAAACCGCTTTATGGCCCCCAGGCCGGTAAAACCCGTGGAACAGATGAAGGCCGAAGGCTATGTGGAGGAATGGATCTGCTACAAGTGCAAGGATGTCGGCGCGAAACGCCTGACGGTTTTACCGGGTAAAACCGTTACCATTAAGGACGCCGCCGCTTACGGCATTATCTGCCTTCAGGGTTTTGGGAAATTCGGGGTCTGGAATCTGGAAACTCCCGCGCTGATCCGTTACGGCCAGCTTACCAACGATGAATTCTTTGTGACCGAAAAGGCGGCCAAGGAGGGGGTAACCATTACCAATGTCTCGGACACCGACGAAATCGTTATCCTCAAGCACTTCGCCGAGAATTCGGATATGGTGATTTAAGCAATTATACCTGCCGGGGGCAGACGAAATCCACTTTGCGGTTTTTCGCTGCCCCTTTCTGCATATCTTTACCAGTCTACCAAAATCCAGTCTTCGGGAGCATCTTTGACCGTGGATCGTCTTATCACCAGGTTTGAACTCAGTTCTACCGCGACTCCGGGCGCGGCGTTGTTTTCGATCTGTCCTATCAAAAGTTCCGCCGCTTTCATGCCCATCATGTGCTTTTGTACGTGGATGGTCGAAAGAGACGGTTCCAGCGCACTGGCGATAAAAACATCGTCGTAACCAATTACCTTTACATCTTCGGGAATACGTTTTCCCGCCTCAAAAATCGCCTTCATGACCCCTACCGACATCTGATCGTTGGCCACGAAAACGCCGTCAAGATTCGGCGTCTTGTAAAGCAGTTCCTTCATGGCCAAATAACCGCTTTTATGGGTATAGTCGCCGTTGGCAATCATTCTGCTTTCGTCAACGTCAAAGCCCCTGCGCCTCATCGCGTTCTTGAAGCCGGTGATCCTGTCCTGGGCAACGGTAAAGTAGTAGGGACCTGTAATGTGGCAGATTCGTTCACAGCCCACATCAATAAGATGGGTTGTCGCGGTATCGGCGCCCGCCACGGAGTTGGTACATACCGAATCGATACCGAATTTACTCATGTCCTTCTCGACACAGACAAAGGCGGTAGTTTTCCTGGAAGAAGACAGCTTCATTACATCATTGATAATGTCCGCTTCCATCTCCTCGGGCACGGTAGAGGAAAAGACAATGCCGTCTACCCTGTCATTCACCAGGCTGGTTATGCCGTCCCGAAGTTTTTTGACGCTGCCGATATTGTCGTTTATCCCTTCGGTATCCATAACGATCAGGCGGTAACCCTTGGAATTAAAGGCTCTATAGATGCCTTTGAGTATATAGGGGTAAAAAAGACCGCAAAGATCCGCAGAGATGACACCGATGGTTTTGGTGTGCTTGAATTTCATCTTTTGGGCGATGGGATTGGCGGTATATTCCAGTTCCAGAACCGCCTGGTTGACCCGGTGTATCAGTTCTTCGCTGACAAATTTATTCTTGTTAAGCACATTGGAGACGGTGGATATGGAAACCCCCGCCCGTTTCGCCACATCATTAATCGTGACCATACAGCCTCTCTACATAAGGTTTTACCACCCGGCGGGTGGAATCAAAGACAAGCTCATCGTAGTCTATGCGGGTTCTTTTTTACAGTACACTCTTTCATAACAGTATCATAACAGCATATACAGTCAGTTTATATAGGTTTATCCTGTCTGTCAAACACGGGACATCATGTCGTTTAAAATATTGCATGAATGAGGCTGTTCCAAAACTTCATTTTTTGGAACAGCTTCCTTAGATTTGATGGAAAAACCGGGGTTTTGACCGGTTTTTTCGAGAGCCTGTTCCAAAATCGTGCGCGTTTAGCGCACAGTCAATTAGTTTTGGAACAGGCTCGAATGAACAAGATATTACATATTCACCCGAGGCGTTCATCAAATAATTTGATATGATCTTCCAAGTTTCCCGGACTAAATAGGAGGGATGTCCCGGCAACAAAAATATTTGCCCCGGCTTTACGCATGGCAAGGGCATTCTCCAGGGTCACATTTCCGTCAACTTCTATTTCTACCCCCTCAAGTCCCCGATCATCCAAGAGGATCCTGAGCCGTTTAATCTTTTCCAGCGTCTGGGGAACCAGCCTTTGTCCCGCGTAACCGGGGTTAACAGTCATAATAAGTACGCCATCCACATCGGGCAGGACATCCTCAATCATTGCCAGAGGGGTAGCCGGATTAAGCGCGGCCATCGGTTTGGCCCCCAGGGCTCGAATCTTCGCTAAAACCCGTTGTAAATGCCGGGTACTCTCCACATGGACCGAAATATATTCACCGGCTTGGGGCGCAAACCACTCCAGTTTTTCCTCCGGTTCTTCAATCATCAGATGAATATCCAAGGGAATAGCGGCGGCTTGGCGGATCTGTTTAATAGTATCGGTACCCAACATCAAATTGGGAACAAAGGAACCATCCATTACATCCATATGGAGATAGGGGATGTTTTTATCCTTAAAAGTCCGGATAATATCGGCCAAACAGAATAAATCGGCGCACATCATGGACGGTGAAAGTTTTGCGGTCAACATGAGCTCTCCTCCGAAACAACTTGCTTTTATTAATAGTTTACCATAAAATACCAATAAAAACAATGATTGGCGTCTGTATATTAAACGACATTTGACAGGAGTGATCAACATGTTAACCCTTGAACGACAAAATGCCATTATGGAGATTTTAAATAAAGAGAAAGCGGTCAGTATCAATAAACTCTCGGATCAATTTTCCATCAGCACCGCCAGTATTCGACGGGATCTGGAGAAGATGGAGCAGCAGGGCCTGGTTAAGCGCACCTATGGGGGGGCGATTCTAGTTGAAGGGCTCAACGTGGAAATTCCCCTTGTAGTCCGGGAAATAGAACAAAAAGAGGCAAAAAATAAAATAGCCCGGGAGGCCGCCCGTTTTCTGAAAGACCAGGATACCATTTTTATGGATGCCTCTACTACCACCAAAGAAATGACTAATTTTATGGACGGTATCAATAATTTGACGGTGGTAACCAA
>JAITBO010000018.1 GCA_031283505.1 Treponema sp.
AACTCAAACAAAAAATTAACGACCCTTCATATATAAACGAGACAATAATCGGGGCTACCGCCGATAGATTAATGGACGCCTTTGGCCTGTAATCATGAGCCGGCTTTTTAGCCGGTTTATTTTTTATGATCCCTATTCATAAACTGAAAAAACTTCCCCGTTCCCAGCGGTTGCGGAAACTTGCCAGAATTTTCGGTGAGGCTGAATACCGTTTGAGCCTCTGGGGGGATCTCTGCCTCCTTCCGCCGCCGCGTACCTGGGAGAAGCCTTGTCCCTGCTGCTGCTGGCCGGGGAAACCTTCGCCTCCCCTGCGGCAGCCCCGGCCATCGCCGCCGCTGCCGCCGTGATGCGGGAAGCCGCCGCCTTTTTGACACGGGAATCTGTCTCCGCAAACCCGGCGGACACCTCGCCGCTCCGGGCCCTGAACACGGTACGGCATATTCTCCTGGCCGAAACAGGACAGCAAACCGCCGACTGGGACTTTATCGATCATCAGGGCCGCCTTGACTCCGGAAGGCGGCGGAATTTCCCGGGAATGCGGATCTATCTGGAAGATATACGGTCCCCCTACAATGTGGGGGCCATGTTCCGCGCCGCCGAATCCTTTGGGGCGGAAAAAATCTGTCTTTCCCCTTTGTGCGCCGATCCCTGCCACCCCCGGGCTTTCCGGACTGCCATGGGCTGTGTGGACATACTTCCCTGGGAACGGGTGGAAAATCTTGCCGGCCTGGGAGAAGGCCCCTTTTTCGCCCTGGAAACAGGGGGCGTTCCCCTGCCGGAATTCCGCTTCCCTGCCGGCGCGGTTCTGCTCACCGGTTCCGAAGAATTGGGGCTCAGTCCCGAAGCCCTGGAACTGGCCGGCGGTTCCCTGGGCAGGGTGACCATCCCGGTATATGGAGTCAAAGGTTCCCTCAACGTATCGGTAGCTTTCGGTATCATAATGCAAGCTTGGGCGGCATCCAGGCTCCATCTATAATTCCGATAAATCCCAGAGAATTTCTATGATTTCTTTCAAAATGAACTATACATAACAGGGTAAAATGAGTAAACTGAGGCTGTTTCAAAATGTCAGATTTTGAAAGTCACGCTTTTCCTTTAGATTTAAGATTGCTTGCCAAGCAAAACCGATTGGCATATAGTTTTGAAAATTGTTCAATTTTAGGTGCATTTAGGTTGTACCAGAGTCATTTGTTTAGTTATTTTTTGAAAAGGAGCTTCGAAAATGGAAAAACGACATTATTTTTTTACTTCTGAATCCGTCGGGGAAGGTCATCCTGATAAGTTATGCGATCAGATTTCTGACGCTATTTTGGACGCCTGCCTGAAAGACGACCCCAACAGCCGGGTTGCCTGTGAAACCTTTGCTTCTACCGCCATGGTACTCATAGGCGGGGAAATAACCACCCAAACCTTTGTGGATTTCCAGGGGGTGGTTCGGGATGTGGCTCACGATGTGGGGTACATCGATCCCGCCTACGGGTTGGATTACAAGTCCATGGCGGTGCTGGACATGATACACAGTCAGTCTCCTGACATCAGCCAGGGCGTTTCCGGGACGGGGCTGGAAGAATTCAAGGGACAGCAGGGCGCGGGAGACCAGGGCATGATGTTCGGCTTCGCCTGTAACGAAACCCCGGAATTCATGCCTCTGCCTATCACCCTGGCCCATAAGATCCTTATCAGGGCATCGGAATTGCGGAAGACGAAGGCGGTCAAATGGCTCAGGCCCGATGCCAAAAGCCAGGTCACTGTGGAATATGAGGGCCATAAGCCCCTGCGTATAGATGCGGTGGTTGTATCCCAGCAGCATGATGACGGGGTTTCTTATGATGAAATCAGAAATACCGTGATCAATCAGATTGTCAAACCTATCCTGGAGCCTACGGGACTTTTGGACAATAAGACCAAATACTTCATCAACCCCACGGGGCGTTTCGTGGTGGGAGGGCCCTTTGGGGATACGGGGCTTACTGGCCGGAAGATCATCGTGGACACCTACGGCGGGATGGGCCGGCATGGGGGCGGCGCTTTTTCCGGCAAAGACCCCACCAAGGTAGACCGGTCCGCCGCTTATATAGCCCGGTATGTTGCCAAAAACATCGTCGCCGCCCAACTGGCGGAACGCTGTGAAGTGGAGTTGGCCTATGCCATAGGGGTTCCTTTCCCGGTTTCGGTCATGGTGGACACCTTCGGGACTGCCGAGGCCCCGGAAGCCCGTATATCGGAAGCCGTCTCCAGGGTTTTTGACCTGACCCCTGCGGGGATCATCGCCGCTCTGGATCTGCGCCGTCCGATCTACCGGAAGACAGCCGCTTATGGGCACTTTGGCCGCCCGGAATTCCCCTGGGAAAAGACCGACAAGGCGGCGGAACTGAAACAGGCGGTAGGCTAAAGCCCGCTGCCGCCTAAGGAAAAATTGACTGATGCATGAGGGTCTTCTCCGGCTATCCATCCGGAAAGCCGCCGAAATCACCTGTTCCCGGTCCGGCGGTCCCGGTGGTCAGAACGTGAACAAGGTCAACACCAAAGTCACCTTGCGTATCCGCCTTGATGCCTTGACGGGGCTTACGGAGGCGGAACAGGTTCGTCTTAGGGAGGTCCTGGCGGGCCGCCTTACCGGTGAGGGCGAAATCGTCATTGCCGCCTGTGAGGAGCGGTCCCAACTGACCAACCGGGAGCGGGCTTTTGTACGTCTGGAAGCCCTTATCACGGATGCCGCCCGCCTGCCCAAACGCCGCCGGCCTTCCGCGCCGTCCCGGGCGGTCCGGGAAAAGCGGCTCCAGGCCAAGCGCCTCCGCAGCCTGAAAAAAACGGGGCGCCGTCCGGACTTTGAGATGTAGTGTATTTAAAAGCGACAGCGCAAGGGATAGATGTGGATAGCCCTGTCTGGCCGTAAAGCGGCCAGATGCGCCCAAATTCCGTATAGAAGTCTTCCGGTAAAATAAATTGCCGATTTTTTCAT
>JAITBO010000101.1 GCA_031283505.1 Treponema sp.
GCGGAAAGCTCTAACCCGTCATCAGGCTTGATATAAAACGTAAGCCAGTCATCCTGAAGGCGCAGGCAGCGAACCTCGAAGACAAACCGATGTTCCGTCTCATAGAACACCTGGTTGAAAAGCGCCTGGACTTTAGACCGGCGGAACAGCGGTTCCCGGTTGTTGATTTGGGTATGGATTTCATACCAGGCACCCTGTTGGAGTACTCTTAACTTTCTCAAATAAATATATATGGGATTGACAGCTGTTTTGCTTTAATTGAACCGAAAGAAATAGAAAAGAGTGGAAATGAGCCTCCGCGCGGCAAGCTCGAACCAAAGGTTTGTCGAATCTTTGGTTCGATGGGTATTAAACCAGACTTCCAAATAAAGCCTCACGGAGAATCTTCACTCCCGGCAGAGACAAATTTTTATCATTCGCGGAATTCTTGTGGGTCAAGTTTAGCGTGAACGGCGGGGTATTAAACCCCTTCGGCACGAATAAACGTACACGGCATAGGTCCGTACTAACCGGATTTTGAAACGGAACCACCTATATTCGGGATTGCGGGGAATCGCGGTATATACTCTCCTTATATAATACGGTAGCCTTGTGAATATTGATATGACCCTATACCGTCCTTTATATAAGGTAATCGTTGACACCCAGGCGGAAGGCGCGAAAATCAGCCGCCACATCTACGGGCATTTTTCAGAACATTTGGGCCACTGTATTTACGGCGGTTTCTGGACAGGGGAAAATTCTCCTATCCCCAATGTCCGGGGCATCAGGCAAGATGTGGCGGCGACCCTGAAACAGATACGGATTCCCAACCTCCGCTGGCCCGGCGGCTGTTTTGCCGACGAATACCACTGGAAGGACGGTATAGGTCCCCGGCAGGAACGGCCCAGGATGATCAACACCCACTGGGGCGGCGTTATCGAGGACAACAGCTTTGGTACTCATGAATTTCTTGACCTCTGCGATCAACTGGGCTGCGAGCCATATATCTGCGGTAATGTGGGAAGCGGGACGGTGCAGGAATTATCCCAGTGGGTTGAATACGTCAACTTTGACGGGGTAAGCCCCATGGCGGATCTTCGGAAACGGAACGGACGATTCGATCCCTGGAATGTGGAATTCTGGGGAATAGGCAATGAAAACTGGGGCTGCGGCGGGGCGATGAGCCCGGAATTTTACGCCGATAATTACCGCCGTTACGCAGTGTATACCCGGAACTATGGAAAAAGTTCCCTCTACCGGATCGCCTGCGGTCCCAACAGTGACGACTATAACTGGACGCGGGTACTGATGGAAAAGGTCTTCACGGCCAAAGGAGAATTTTTGATGAAGGGCCTTTCCCTTCATTATTATACCGTTCCCGGCGTCTGGGCCAAAAAAGGTTCCGCCACGGACTTTACCGAAGATGACTGGTTTACCACCCTGAAAAAAGCCTTCTTTATGGATGAACTGGTTCACAAACACGGGGCCATTATGGACGAGTATGATCCCCACGGAAGCGTGGGCCTTATTGTCGATGAATGGGGAACCTGGTATGACGTTGAATCCGGTACCAACCCCGGCTTCCTCTATCAACAGAATACCCTGCGGGACGCCCTGACGGCGGGAATCCACCTGAATATTTTTAATAACTACGCCGAACGGATCAAAATGGCGAATATCGCCCAGACCGTCAATGTACTCCAGGCCCTGATCTTTACCGATGGGGCCAGGATGCTCCGTACTCCCACTTACCATGTCTTTGATATGTATCAGGTTCATCAGGACGCGGTAAAACTGCCCGTCTCGCTGGACTGTGAAAACTACGCCTCAGGAAAAGAAGCCATTCCCGGCATAAGCGCCAGCGCGTCAAAAAACGAAAAAGGCAAAATCCACCTGTCCCTCTGCAACACGGATCCTGTAAAAGCAAAGGCTGTATCTCTGGAATTCAGGGGGATGCTCCCCTCTGAGATAAGCGGACGGATTATCACGTCCGCAAACATGGGGGATCATAATACTTTTGACAAGCCGGACAGGATTATCATCCGGGACTTTACCGATGTCCGCATGGACGATATGCCCGGCGTTGCCCTGGTGAATATGCCGCCCATGTCGGTGGTAACTCTGGAAGTATCGGAATAATGTATGGCAATCCTAACCACCAATGGGCACAGTACCCTTGGATCTGGCGGTACTTCGTGGCAAAAAAACACGACGAACCTACGATTTGAGGACTGGAACCTCTGGTTCCTGGAGTTTCACAGAGATGAAACCCGATTAGTAATAAAAGCTCCGTGTTCCTCCGTGTATCTCCGTAGTTAAAATTCTTATGCGTTTATCCTGATTCATCCCCGGTAACTATTATATCTTTGTCAGGTGAGGCTGTTCCAAAACTTCAGTTTTTGGAACAGCTTCCTTGAATTTACTGGGAAAACCGGGTTTTTGACTGGCTTTCCAAGAGCCTGTGGCTCAAGCCTGTTCCAAAATCGTGCGCGTTTAGCACGCAGTCAATTAGTTTTGGAATAGGATCAGGTCCCTCGATGTTCTCGGAAACTCCAGGACCCGCTCAGGGCTGACAGACCGGCCAGTCATGTGCGGGTTCTGCGTTGCGCGTTTACTCAGTCTCCTACACGAATCGACAGCCACGCATCGTCGTAGAGTTGGAGGTTTTCGCCTACATCATCCTTGAGTTCCACGTTGGCAAGCTCTTCCGCCGCATAGTAAGGGACAACCTCTTTGAGATTCCGGGCGGGAATGTTGACGGTAGCGGGGAACCCGAAGTAATCGGTAAACTCGGCGTAAATTTCGGGCCGGTGAATAAAGTCGATGAATTTATAGGCCAGGTCCGTATTCTTTGCGCCCTTGAGGATACACATACTGTCGATGTATGCGGGACCGCCTTCCGGAGGGATAAAGAAGACGGTGTTCGCCTTGAGTTCATCGGAGATTTCTTCGTACACAACTTCGGCGTAGCCCTGGACAACCCAAAAGTCCTCATCGGCAAAGCCCTTGCCAAAGGCTTCGGCGTCAAACTTGAGGAGATTCGGCTTCCAGACATTATTGATTATGTCGCGGGCGGCGGCAATTTCAGCGGGATTCACGGTGTTCACCGAATACCCCAGAAAACTGAGGGCATCGCCCAGCACTTCCCTCATGTCGTCCAGCATGGTCATTTTCCCGCGCAGGTCTGTACGGCCAAAGATGGACCAGCTCTTTTCGTAATTGGGGACCCGGGCGGTGTTGACCGCGATTCCGGCGGCGCCGAAATAGTAGGGAACCGCATAGTCCATGCCGGGATCGTAAGCCGCCTTTTGGAGTACCATCGGGTCGATGTTGCCCAGGTTCCCCAGTTTGGACTTGTCGAGCTTTTCGAGCATTCCCTGCTTGATCATGATAGAAACATAGTCGCCGGAGGGAAACACCAGATCGTAGCCCGTACCGCCGGCCAGAAGTTTGGCGTAGAGTTCCTCGTTGGAAGCAAATGTGTCGTACACAATGGTCACGCCGTATTCCTGCTCAAACTTCCGCAGGATAGAATCGGGGGTGTAATAGGTCCAGTTATAGACATAGAGCCGTGTAGAGCCCTGCTCCTGGCCGGATGCCGTCCGGGTCCCCTCTTTTTTCGTGCAGCCGCTGAAACCGGTAAGCATGATGAATACCACCCACAGCGCCGCAGCCATTACAGGAATTTTCTTCATCTTTTCCTCCTTGTGTTGAATTCCTTTTTCAACACTTTTTGTATATTTTGAACCGCCTTTGGGACACTCGTCCCGCGTGGCGGATTCAATACGCAAAAAAATTATTCTATTTTGCCGCGATGTATTTAAGGAAGTTCCTGAGCAGACAGGTAAGAAGTACGGTTCCCAGGATCATGACCACCGAAAGAGCGTTTATCACCGGAGATACTCCAAAGCGGATGGCAGAGTAGATGTACAGCGGCAGCGTCGTAGAGCCCGGCCCTGCGACAAAGTAGGTAATAACAAAATCCTCCAGAGAGATGGTTACGGCGGTTAAGAAACCGGAAACAATGCCGGGCATACAGATAGGAACAGTTACCCTTGTCAGGGTCTGCCACTCATCCGCCCCCAGATCACGGGCGGCCTCAATAATGGAAAAATCAAATTCGTCAAGCCGGGCCATCACCATAAGAAACACAAAGGGCAGATTAAATGTGGTATGGGCAATAAAAATAGTGAGGAGCCCCAGGGGTATTTTTACTCCCGCAAAAAACAGGGCCAGGGAAACACCGATGATAATCTCCGGAAGTATCATGGGGAGGAACGAAATGGTCTGTACGTAGTTTCTCAGCTTAAAACGGTACCAGTTGACACCTATGGCGCCAAAAGTCCCTACTACCGTTGCCGTCCCTGCGGAAGTCAGGGCGATAACGATGCTGTTCCGAAAGGCTCTCCAGAGATCCCGGGAACGGAAGAAGAGCTGTTCGTACCAGACAAAGGAAAAACCGGTCCACTTCATACCCTTGGATGCGTTAAAGGAATAGAGAATCAGCACAAAGAGGGGGAGGAACAGAAACACGACGGTAACGATGAATATGGTCTGGGAAAAAGAAAAACTGGCGCGGGATGCCCTCCTGGCATGGCGCGCCGCTTCCCCCGGCGCGCCCCCACTCCGGAGAGGGGTGATAAAGCTACGTATGTTCAGTTTCATGGCGCCTTCTCCGCCCCCTGACGGCTCATGTCCGCAAGCCGGCCCGCGTCTTTTTTCTGGAGACTCATCATGACAAGAATACCCGCCGTAGTCACCAGAGTAAGGACCATGGAAATCGCCGACGCCAAAGGCCAGTTCCGGGCCTTGGTAAGCTGATCCGCCACCACGTTTCCCAGCATATAGGATTCCTTGCCGCCCACAAGCAGGGGCACCGCATAGGCTCCAAAGATGGGGATGAAGGTGAACAGCACCGCGGTGTAGATGCCGCTCCTGATATTCGGGAACAACACTTTTACTATCGCTGTGGGCTTAGAAGCCCCCAGATCCCGGGCCGCTTCCAGCAGGGAAAAATCGAATTTGTCAATCGTCGAAAAGAGGGGCAGGATGGCGTAGGGCAGATACATATAGACCAGCACCAGGATCACAGCCGGCTGATTGTAGATAAACTGAATATAGTCCCTGATCAGCCCTATCCGCAGGAGAAATTCGTTCAGAAAACCGTTGTTCCCCAGAATGTTCATCCAGGCAAATACCCGGATAAGAAAGTTGGTCCAGAAGGGAATGATAATGACGAGGAGCAGCGCCGTTTGATGCCGGCTCTTGGCCATGTAGTACCCGCAGGGCAGGGCGAGGAGAATGGTAATCGCCGTGGCAATCAGGGACGTTATAACCGTGCGGACCGTGATGACAACAAAGCTGGGGTTTCCCAGGGATTTGTAGGCATCCATGGAAAGCCGTCCTGCGGCGATGCCTCCGTAGAGCCCCTTCCTGTGAAAGCTGTAAACCACGATGATGATAAGGGGTGCCAGGAAAAAGACGGTGAACCACAGGGCCATGGGGCCCGAATAGAGAAGCCCGTAGTTGCGCTTTTCGGAGGCGGGCAGGTTTTCCGCAGATTGGACAGAAGACGGCAGGACGCTCACGGATATTTAATCCCTACGATATACCCGTCATTGGCGCTCCAGGAAAGAAACACCGAATCTTTCCACACAATATCCGGGCCTTCGTCTGAATATTTGGCGTGCTGTTTGACGACCCGGATGAGAATATTCCCTGAGGTTTTGACGTAGAATTTGGTCTGGAATCCCGAATAAATAGGCTCGTCAACGATGCCCTGAAAATGGTTGATATCCTCCCGCTTTGTAACGGGTTTTTCCTTGGAAATGACGATTTTTTCCGGCCTGATGGTAAAACTCACCTTTTGGCCCGGATCGACATGATCTACGGTAGTCACCTTGATCCTGCCAAGTTCCGGAATATCCAGTTCCGCCATATATTCCGGTTCCGGCGCAGCCGGCCTGTCTATCTTCTCCGCCGAAACAACCGTTGCGTCGAAAAGGTTGGTCTCCCCGATAAAGCGGGCCGCAAAGTCCGTGGCCGGGCTTTCGTAGATTTCATGGGGAGTCCCAATCTGGAGAACGTCTCCCTGGTTCATCACCGCGATCCGGTCGGAAACCGACAGGGCTTCCTGCTGGTCATGGGTGACGTATATGAAGGTGATACCAATTTTGTCGTGAATCTGGTCCAGTTCTATAAGCATATGCTGTCTGAGCTTGGCATCCAGAGCGGAAAGAGGCTCGTCCAAAAGGAGTACCCGCGGCTCATTGATCAGCGCCCTGGCAATGGCGACCCGCTGTTTCTGCCCCCCAGAAAGCTGGTTCGGCCTCTTTTGGGCGTGGCCTTCCAACTGGACCAGCCTGAGATACTCCTGCACCTTCGCGTTGATCTCCGGTCGGGGGGTCTTCTTTATCCTGAGGGAAAAGGCCACGTTTTCAAAGACAGAGAGATGGGGAAACAGGGCATAATTCTGAAAGACCGTGTTTACCTGCCTGCGGTTAGGGGACAGGGGCAACACATCGGTTCCTTCAAGCATCACCGCGCCGCAATCCGGGGTCTCAAAGCCCGCGATGATACGCAGGAGGGTCGTTTTACCGCACCCCGAAGGCCCCAAAAGAGAGAAAAATTCGCCCTTTTTAATCTCAATATCTACATTATGTAAAACCGTAAAATCACCAAAGGATTTAGAAACATCCCTGATGACCACATCACTCCCTTTCAATACGGTTCTCGCAGCCTCCCTTCTCCGGGTAGATAACAGCCCCTTCCGGGGCCTTTTCTTCAAAAAATACAGATAAAGGTACAATGCGTATTTTAGCCTTCATTGTCAATGAGTCCCTGTTGAAATTTTAATCGAAATGACAAAAAAGATCACGGTTTTAAAAAATTTATAACAGCCGCGCCCGGCATCAGGACCGTATCCTTACGGAAGCCCCTTATCCGTAACAGCGCCTTTCCAGGTCCAGCAGATACTGTTTCAGGGGCAGCCCCCCGCCATAACCGGTCAGACCGCCGTCTTTGCCTATTACCCGGTGGCAGGGAACGATGATTACGACGGGGTTGCGGTGATTGGCCATGCCGACCGCCCGGACCGCCTTTGGCCTTCCAATCCGGCGGGCTATCTCCTGATAACTGCGGGTTTCCCCTGCGGGGATGGTCAGCAGGGCGTCCCATACGGCAACCTGAAAATCCGTACCCCCCGGCGCCAGGGGCAGATCAAAGGACCGCCGTCTGCCGTCAAAGTATTCGGCAAGCTGGGCAGCCGCCTTTTCGATCAGGGGAGTCCCGGCAACGGCAAAACCGGGGAGGATTTTATCCCTGCCAAAGAAAACCCCGGTTATGGCACCGTCTTCTTCAGCTATGCCAAGCGCGCCCACAGGAAACTCGTAAAAGAACTGGTTTTTCATGCCTTTCCTCCTGTTATGAAATTCAGGGAGTGGGGAGTCCCCCTAAGGCCGGGCCACGGTCCCGGCCTACCCCCCCAGCGGGGGCTGCAATGGCCGCTAATGCGGCCTACATTACCCCCGCAACGCCCCCGGCCCCCCCGCCAAAGGTTTTTAACGCTGCGGATAGACCCTGGAGCGGGTACGGCTTGTTTCGCTCTATCCGAGGGCCTGTTCTTGCTCCACAGTTCCCTCCCGGAAGAACTATACCAAGTATACCTTTTTTCCCTCTTTATTATATACATTGACTCTGAATGTGAAATAACCTGCGTTGCCTTCCTCTTAATTTCCGTATAGACTGGCTTTATACCTTCCGGTAATCTCGCCTATAAAGTCATTAATTCGTGTCTGTCCACAAAGTCGGTTACTTTGCGGACAGACCTTGCATTTTCTCGCCTAAAAGCTGCGAAAATACGGGTTTCAAGGTGGTCTGTCCATAATGTGTCTACATTATGGACAGACTCTAATTCATTTTTCCGTCTCGTTGGCATGAATGTTACGAGCTAGTCATTGTTCTTACCGGAAAAGCCCAGGTGAAAATAGACGGAGATACCCTGGAAGCGCCGTGGATACATTTACCAAATATTTAGGCGCTTCATGGTTGCACCTAAAGGAATTTTCATTGACGGCAATAAGATCATCGAATAACTGAACCTTTTCGTCAATGAGTCGGTCTACAATCTCTTTGTTGAGATTATCCGTACTGTTGATAATCAAATCAATCTAGAGGCTTTCCCAAAACTTCAGTTTTGGGAAAGCAACCTTGAAATCTGTAGTTTTGTAAGGCTGAAAGCCTGAAAAATTGCAAGAGCCTGTCCCAAAACCGTGCGTGTTAGCGCACTGTCAATTAGTTTTGGGACAGGC
>JAITBO010000121.1 GCA_031283505.1 Treponema sp.
GTCCTGGGGAACGGCATAGGGGGCTTTGAAGTGGTTTCCGAATCCTTTAGGAAACTCTTTGAGTCGGGACCCAAGCGTATGCTTCCCCTCACCGTGCCCATGATGATAGGCAACGAAGCGGCGGGCAACATCTCCATGCTCTACGGGATCAAGGGGCCGGCCTATACCCAGGTGACCGCCTGTGCTTCCGGCACCGACGCTTTGGGACAGGCTCTGGACCTGATCCGCGCTGGCCGCTGCGATGTGGTGATCGCCGGAGGAACCGAGTCTTGCATAGTCCCCTTTGCCGTAGGGGGGTTCAATATGCTCAAGGCCCTGTCCACCAGACACAACGGCGACCCGGAAAAGGCAAGCCGCCCCTTTGACGCGGATCGGGACGGCTTTGTCCTGGCCGAAGGCGCGGGGATTCTGGTCCTGGAAAGTGAGGATCACGCGAAGGGGCGGGACGCGGAAATTCTGGCGGAATTCGCCGGTTACGGTGGCAGCGCCGACGCTTACCATATCACCTCTCCGGAGCCTTCGGGAGCGGGGGGCGGGCGGGCCATTAAACTGGCCCTGGCGGATGCGGGGCTGGAGGCCGAAGACATCCAATACTACAACGCCCATGGAACTTCCACAGAGTTGAACGATCTCACGGAGACCAGAATGATTAAAGAAGCTTTTGGCCCCCACGCATATAAGATGAAGGTTTCCAGTACCAAGAGCATGACCGGCCACTGCATAGCCGGAGGCGGCGGGATAGAGGCTATAGCCTGCATTCTGGCTATACGGGAGGGCTTCCTCCCTCCCACCATCAACCTGGACAACCCGGATCCCGCCTGCGATCTGGACTATGTGCCCAATAAGGTTCAGTACGGGGAGATCAACGCCGCCGTCTCGGGTTCCCTGGGATTCGGGGGGCACAACGGGGTGGTAGTTTTCAGGAGGTATCCATGAGCGAAGACCTGCACAGGGAACGTGGAGAAATAGAAGGACTCCTTCCCCACCGGGACCCTTTCCTTTTTGTGGACGAGATAATCAGCGCCGGTAAAGAGAAGATAAGCGCCCGCCATGTTTTCTCCGAAGGGGAATTCTTCTTTAAGGGGCATTTCCCCCAATACCCGGTGGTGCCGGGGGTGATCCTCGTGGAAACTATGGCCCAGTCGGGCGGCGCGGGCCTGCGGAAGCTGGGCCTCCTTGGAGGGGACGCCCTCTTTTTCCTGGCCTCCGTGGACAAAGTGAAGTTCCGCCGCCAGGTGCTGCCTGGCGAGGAGGTCCGCTGTGAAATCGAGAACCTGCGGGTCTCCCAACGGATGATCAAACAGGCCGGCAAAGCCTATGTGGGCGACGAACTGGCCGCCGAAGCCGAGTGGCTATGCCTGGTTTCCGGCGAGAAAACGCCATGACCGGGAAGTACATTCACTTGCCGGTATTAAATCCCTCTATAGGAACAGGACGAACAGGAGATACCTATGATTCTTAAACCGATGATACGGAACAACATCTGTCTCAACAGCCATCCCCAGGGCTGCGCCAAAGTGGTGCGGGACGAAATTGAATATGTAAGGCAACATTTAGCTACCGGACGTCAAGTTGCCGGGCAACAAGTTGCCTGGCAGAAAACTGCCGGGCAGAAAACTGCCTGTGGGGAAGGGATTCCCAGGTTGGCGCTGGTGGTGGGCTGTTCCACCGGGTACGGCCTGGCAAGCCGCGTCGCCGCAGCTTTCGGCTATGGGGCGGCCACCGTGGGAGTTTCTCTGGAAAAGCCGGCTTCGGCGGCTAAACCGGGGACCCCCGGGTGGTACAACAACCGCGTCTTCGATATGGAAGCCGTCAAGGGGGGGATCCCCGCCAGGACCCTGAACGGGGACGCATTCTCCTTTGAGATGAAGACCACCGCTGCCGCCGCCGTCCGGGAAGCCGCCGCCGCCGCAGGGATTCCCCCGATGATAGACCTCTTCGTCTACTCCCTAGCCTCCCCGGTCAGGACTGATCCCCGGAACGGGACGATGTACCGGTCAGTGATCAAACCCATAGGGAAGATCTATACGGGGAAGACCCTGGATATGCTCACCGGGAAGATCTCCGTTGCCAGCATGGAACCCGCATTGAAAGAAGAGATCGACGATACGGTCAAGGTCATGGGCGGCGAAGACTGGGAACTCTGGATCGAAGCCCTGGAAAAGGAAGGGGTCCTTTCCCCCTCGGTCAGGACCGTGGCCTATACCTACATAGGCCCCGAACTCTCCTGGCCCATCTACAAAAACGGTTCCATAGGCCGGGCCAAAGAAGACCTGGAACGGGCGTGCGGGGCCATAAACGGACGCTTCGCCGGTGAAGGCGGCTCCGGACGGCGGGCCTGGGTTTCGGTCAACAAGGCCCTGGTCACCCGTGCCAGCGCGGTCATCCCCATCATCCCCCTCTACGTGTCCTGCCTCTTTAAGGTGATGAAGGAAAAGGGCCTCCACGAAGGCTGCATAGAACAAATCGTCAGGCTCTACAAGGAGCGGCTCTACACTCCCCAAGGGGCGCGGGACCCGGCCAAAGTCCCCGTAGACGGCGAAGGCCGCATACGCCTTGACGACCGGGAAATGCGGGAAAATATCCAGGAAGAAACGGCGGCCCTGATGGAAAAGGTGACCGAAGAGAACGTTTTTACCGTCTCGGATGCCGGCGGTTTCAGACATGACTTTCTTGAAGCCCACGGATTCGATGTTCCCGGCATTGATTATGATCTTGAAGTTGACCCTGCGGTTGTAGTGTAAACCGGAAGCCGCCGGAGTCCAGGAGTTTCTCATGAACGAAGAATTGATAAAAAATCTTATAGACAAATTCAGCGCCAGCCAGGTGGCGGAGCTTGATATAGAGGAAGGGTCCCTGCATATAGTCTTACGGAAGGAATGCGCCGTCCGTCCCGCGCATCTGACCGCCGCCGTTCCCGCAGCGCTTCCTTCCCCGGTAACTTCCGCAGCCTCGGCGGAAGGGGCGGTTCATCTGGGGCTCCCGGTTACCGGAACCGCCGCAGTTCCCGGTTCAGGCGCGGCGGGGGAAACCATCACCAGCCCTATCGTGGCGACTTTCTACGCCGCCCCCGGACCTGACGCCCCTCCCTTTGTGACGGCGGGCAAGAACGTGAAGGCCGGAGAAACCCTCTGCATCCTTGAAGCCATGAAGATGATGAATCATCTGGAGGCGGAGTTTGACTGCGAGATTCTGGCGGTCAGGGCCGGAAGCGGGGATCTGGTGGAGTACGGTCAGGTCCTGTTTGAAGTAAAACGGCTTTAGGACGGAAAGGTGATTAAACGACTGCTTGTCGCCAACCGTGGGGAAATCGCGGTCCGCATCATCCGGACCTGCCGGGAAATGGGGATCAAAACTACGGCGGTATACTCCACCGCAGACAAGGACAGCCTTCCGGTCAGAATGGCGGACCGGGCCGTCTGCATAGGACCGCCCCCCTCCTCTCAAAGTTACCTCGCCGGCAGCAATCTGATCATGGCAGCGATCAATACGGGTTGTGAGGCCGTACATCCGGGGGTAGGTTTTCTTTCGGAGAACGCCGGTTTTGCCCGCCTGGTCCGGGACAAGGGCCTCGTGTTTATAGGCCCGGACCCCGGCGTGATAGAACTCCTGGGCGACAAGGTCCGGGCCAGGGAAACCGCCCGGCGTTTCGGCCTTCCGGTTACCCCGGGAAGTCCGGGCGCGGTGGCCTCCGCAGCCGAAGCCGCCGCAGTGATTAGGGAACTGGGCTTTCCGGTCATCATCAAGGCTGCCGCCGGGGGCGGCGGTAAGGGTATGCGCATAGTCCGCAGGCAGGAGGAAGTGGCCGAAAACCTGAGCCTTGCGAGCCGGGAGGCGGAATCCAACTTTGCCGACGGGACGGTGTTCATCGAGCGCTACCTGGAAAACCCCCGGCACGTGGAACTCCAGATTCTCGCCGACGGCAAAGGGACTGTGACGATTCTGGGGGAACGGGACTGTTCGGTACAGAAGAACCACCAGAAGCTCATAGAGGAAAGCCCTTCGCCGGGGGTCTCGGAGAATATGCGCCGCCGCATGACAGAAGGGGCGGTCCGTATGTTCCGGGAAATCGGCTATACCGGGGCGGGGACCATCGAATTCCTCGTCGAAGGGGAGAACTTCTATTTTATGGAGGTAAACGCCAGGGTACAGGTGGAACATCCGGTGAGCGAAGCCGTCACGGACACGGACATCATACGCCAGCAGATACTCTCCTGTACCGAAGGGCGCATGGAGGTCGAAGGCGGGGAGCTACCCCTACGCGGCTGGGCCATGGAGTGCCGGATCAACGCCCTTTCTCCGGGCAGGATCACCCGGCTGGAAGTCCCCGGCGGGCCCGGTGTCAGGTTCGATTCGTTTTTATACAACGGATGTACCGTGCCCCCCTACTACGATTCCATGACGGCGAAAGTCATCGTCCATGGGAAGAACCGGGGCAGGGCGCTGGAACGGATGAGCCGGGCTTTGGAGGAACTGGTCATCGAAGGAATAAAGACCAACAAAGAAATGCAGCAGTGGATCATCAAACACGACACTTTCCGTTCCGGCTGTTTCGGAACGGCTTATTACGGCGAAATAGCTGGGGAGATTGAATATGCCTTCCGGTCATAACGGCGTCTGTCCGTCCTGTAGCGCCCGGCACGAAGAAGAAGCCCTCAGGGAAGCCTTGAGGACCTGCCCGTCCTGTGGTCATCACTACCGCATGGAACCCGTCGAACGGCTGCTCTACCTTGCGGATTCGGGCAGCTTCAGGGAATTTTCCGCCAACCTGCGTTCCCTCAACCCCATAGACCTCTTGGGATATGAGGAAAAGCTGTCCGAAGCGGAAGCCAAGGCCCGGATGAAGGACGCGGTCATCACCGGGACCTGTACTATTGAAGGGAAACCGGCCATTTTGGGCCTCATGTCTTTCACCTTCATGGGGGGTTCCATGGGCTCCGTCGTGGGAGAGAAGGTCTCCCGGGCCATGCTCAAAGGCGCGGAGGAGAAAACCCCGGTGATCATCTACACCACATCCGGCGGCGCCCGTATGCAGGAGGGGATCTTCTCCCTTATGCAGATGGCCAAAACCGCAAGCGCTGCGGCAGAGCTGGACAAAGCGGCGGTTCCCCTTTTCATCGTCCTCTGCGATCCTACCACCGGCGGGGTCACCGCATCCTTCGCCATGCTCGCCGACGTGACTATCGCTGAACCCGGCGCTCTGGTCGGTTTCGCCGGTCCACGGGTCATAGAAGGAACCATCAGGCAGACCCTTCCGGAAGGTTTCCAGCGGGCGGAATTCCAACTGGAAAAGGGCTTTGTGGACCTCATCGTTCCGCGAAAGGACCAGAAGAAACTCCTTTCCACCCTGATAGACCTGCACCGGGAGCGCCACAACGGAGAGATTGCATAATGAATGCCGATTTACTTGCCGGTAAAATAGAAGAACTCAAAAAGCTGATGGCCACATCGGGGATCAGCGCTCAGGAAGAACTGGAACAGATTGAAACGAAGATTCGCGCCGGTTCCCGGGCGGAAGCCGCCTGGAAGCGCGTGGAACTGGCCCGTCACAGCGACCGGCCCTATGCCATGGACTACATTACGCGGATCTTCGATTCCTTTATCGAACTTCACGGTGACCGCTGTTTCGGCGACGACCCCGCGTTAATCGGCGGCCTGGGCTTCCTCGCGGGCCGTCCGGTTACCATTCTTGCCAACCAGAAGGGCCGGAACCTTAAAGAAAATATGCGCCGCAACCACGGCATGGCCAATCCGGAAGGGTACCGGAAAGCCCTGCGCCTGGCTAGGGAAGCCGAAAAATTCGGCAGGCCCATCGTCACCTTCGTGGACACTTCCGGCGCTTACCCCGGCCTGGGCGCGGAGGAACGGGGTATAGGGGAAGCCATTGCCCGGAACCTGCGGGACTTCAGCCAGCTAAAAACCCCGATAGTGTGCATCATCATCGGCGAAGGCGGATCGGGTGGCGCTCTGGGCATCTGCGTGGGCGACAAAATCTATATGCTGGAAAACGCCATCTACTCGGTGATAAGCCCCGAAGGGGGCGCTTCCATCCTCCTCCGGGACGCCGGTAAGGCCAAGGACGCCGCAGCCATGCTCCGCATCACCAGCGCGGACCTTCTGGAATTCAAGGTGATCAACGGCGTCATCCCCGAACCCCCGGAGGGCGCCCACACGGACCCGGACGGCATGGCCCGGACTATCAAGGACCTCCTGGTACGGGAACTGGAAGACCTTACAAGCCGGACTCCTTCTGTACTGGCGCGCTACCGGAACCAAAAAATAAGGAAGATAGGGCACTGGAACGAGGGCGGATAAGGTTACTGTTTCAAAATATAAAGCTATGGTGTAGTAATTCTGTGGCGATTGTATTTCCGTAAACTCAAAAAGAGTGAAATACGGGCGTATTTTTCGTAATAACCTTGCTCCGGTAATCCTGCTCCGCTCCGGGCTTGAGTAAGCCGGAAAGTTCCCGAAATTACCATATATAATGTAGCATCATAAAATCTAACCGTAGCTGTGGTTATATACGAGCGGAAGCCGTCGGACCTTTGGTCCGCAGGGATTTCCGCTTGTAAACCGTCATAAGCGCGTTGACCGCCCGGTGGACCTGCTTCAGAAGCAGGTCCGGGTTGTAGCGCGAAAAAGGTTGCTTCAGTTCCACCTTAACTTCGTCGGGAAGGTCCGGAGATTCAAGAAGCCTTTGGCAGAGGCTCTTGGGAATCTTCTCATAGACCTTACGCATCAGGAAACCGACTTTGACCTTCTCAATCAGTTTCATGGCCGGCAGGAAATAATTCAAGAGGGGCAGAAGGACTGGTACAGCAGGTTGAAGGCGTCCCGTCCGGCAGGGGAATCGAAGCGGTAATAGGCGACATATTTGCAGACGCAGGCGTTGTTTTTTTGTTCGACTCGGGCCAAAGTCCATGTGCGTTTACTTAAAAGGGGAGACCAGTTCCCAGAGAGGTCTGACCCCGCAGAGGTCTGTCCCCACAAAGAGACCCGACCTCACAAAAGGGTCTGTCTTCATAGGTCTCCGATGGGGGTCAGACCTCTAAGTAAACGCATATG
>JAITBO010000152.1 GCA_031283505.1 Treponema sp.
TAGTGTCTGTCCACAAAGTCGGTTACTTTGCGGACAGACCTTGCATTTTCTCGCCTAAAAGCTGCGAAAATGCGGGTTTCAAGGTGGTCTGTCCATAATGTGTCTACATTATGGACAGACACTAAGTAAACGCACATGGGCTAAAGTCCGGCCCGGTTTTTCCAGTAAACCCAAGCAAGCTGTTCCAAAAACTGAAGTTTTGGAACAGCCTCTATTGAGAAAAATATGCGTGAACGGATATTTGGATCCTATGCGTTGTTTGGCCGGCTGTGACCGCCGGTGCGTTACCCTTTCTTCCCGAATTTCTCCCGGTATTCGGGAATGTCGATCATAGGCGGACGCTCCGCGCCGGAAATGGCGGTCTTCAGCACCCGGTGGGCGGCGTCTTCCCGTTCCAGGGCGATGTGGCAGGAGGCGAGTTTCCTGAGGAGATTGGCGCCGCCGTATTTTTCGGCCCGGGAAAAGAAAGTGCCCAGGATACCATAGGCCATTTTCCCCAGAGCGGCGGTGGTCTGGTTGCGATGTACCCGTATGTCCAGGTCTACCTGGGCCAGGGCTTCTATTCCGAAAAGCTCATAGATGTCGATAAGATGGGCCAGTTCCACCCCGTACCCCACGGAAAAGGAGAGCCGCTCCAGGAGGCTCCGGCGGCCTGCATATTCCCCGGAAAGGGGCTGCACCAGCCGGGCAAGGGACGGGTAAAAGAGGGAAAAGAGGGGCCGTACCAGAATTTCCGTCACCCGCCCGCCGCCCGATGGGTTAATCCCTGAGGAGGAACGTATAGGCCGTTCATAAAAGGACTTGACATAACCTATCTTGTCGTCCTCCAGGAGGGGCCCCAAAAGGCCGTAGGCAAACTTGGGAGCGATGTTGGAAATATCCGCGTCCACCCAGACGATGATGTCCCCTTCAAGCACGTAAAGGCTCTTCCAGAGGTTTTCCCCCTTGCCCCGGAAGCTGCCGTATTTGGGCAGGATGGTTTTCGAGTCGAAGACCCTGGCGCCAAAACGTTCGGCCACTTGCCGGGTCTTGTCCCTGGAGGACGAGTCGATCACCGCGATTTCGTCCACCAGGGGATAGCGATCCATAAGCTCCGTGCGGATGACGAGAATTTCCTTCCCTATGGTCGATTCTTCGTTTAAGGTAGGAAAGGCCAGGGAAATCTTGAGGCCCTTTTTTTCTTTCAACTCGACCAGGCGTTCTATGTCCTGAAAACGGGAATGGTGCCAGGTACGTTCCAGGAGAGCATCATCGTTGGCGCTCACGGTTCCTCCCTGATAAGCCGGGTGACAAGGGTTTCCAGCAGAACCCGCCCCCGTTCTATGGAATCTATCTCTATGGTGTCTCTGGTCATCCCTTCCCGGCCCAGGGCGATTCCCAGGGACAAGGCGGGTATTCCCTGCGCGGAAAGATGGGCGGCGACATCGGCCCCGTTTTCTTCCTGAACCTTGACACGCATTTCTTTCATGATCTCCGTCACGGTCCTCATCAATTTGTCGTTCACCGAAACATCCCCCACAGGAATAAAGGAAGTGATGAGGGCCTCTTTTCTCAGTTCCGGCCCGGAGGCGGCGTTTTCCACCGTAGCCTTCACGGTATTCATCGCCATTTCCAGCCGGGCGCCATCGGAAGATTCGATCTGTATCTCCAGGAGCCCTTCCGAAGGGGTATGTCCAAAGGTGGTTTCCGCCTCAATATGGCGTATGTAAAGTTTGGTGGTTCCCTCGATGTCCCAGGTAACCCCCGCAAGTTTGTGGGCCGTGTCCAGAAGGGCATCCACCACGAGTCCCGAACCGGCCCTGGGCAGGCCGGAAAACGCCCCGGCAGAAACATCCGCCTTCTTCTGCTTCCCCTCTCCTCCGTCGCCTTTACCCGGACTCCCCGTTTCCAGGGAAAGACTTATCTTCATCCGGTATATACCCCGGCTATTGTTCACCACCCTTCCCAGACTAAGCCCCCGTACCCCTATAGCCGCCACAGGACGGTTCGCATCGTCCCCGGTCACCGGCAGAAAGAAGCTGCCATCGCTGTTGTCAAAGGAACCGGCGGCAAAGAGGATGATGATTTCCCGGCTCGTCTCTATACGCCCGCAGTTTATCCCCTCGGCAAGGGAGATGAGGGCCGCCGCCCCCAGGCTGTCCGCCAGGCCAGCGCCACGGGCGTTTTCCGCATCCAGCCGGGAAAGACTCTCCAGGGGATGCCACCGGTCCGAACCCAGGTTTGTAAAGAGGAGGATAGGCGGCGCATTTTCCAAGTCCGAGGAATGGACCCTGACCAGGATGTTCCCCTCCTCGTCCACCAGGGGGCTTAACCCCAGGGCTTTAAGGCGTTCCAGGGCAAAGGAAGCCCGCTGCTCTTCCCGCCCTGTGGGAGAGGGAATTTCCGCCAGCCGGAGGGCGTCCGCCAAAAGCCGGTCCGCCAGGGGGGACTTCGGTTTTCTGGGGGCGTGCAAAATCCCGGCGGCCTTCCCCGCAAGAGTGTTGATGCCCCGGACGATTAGCTTTTGAAATCCCTCTACTACCCATATCTTCACGTATGTCTCCGTAATTTTAACTTATGATAGAAACTGTTTCAAAACTAACCGAGTTTTAAAACTGGCTCAATACAATATATCTTAAAATATTTTCTATGATCTGTCCAATGATAATTTATCCGGAAGCCAGCGGCCATAGAAGGGCGGGTAGTATCGGTACGATTAAACCGAAAAGCAGCCAGGAAAGGCTGCCGCCGCAACGTCATATTTCGCCATAACCACAAGTTGAACTGTTGTAGGGAGTTCTTAATCTGTTGACAGCGGGAGGTTTCCCACCTTTACTTCCCGTTTTTCAGGGCTTCCGCCGTCCGGTAGATGGTTGTGTAAACCTGGGGGATTATGTCCTCGTCCAGAGCGGCAAAGGTTACCCGCAGGTATTTTTCTTCCAGGGCTACGGCGCCTATGCCGTGACGGGTCAGCAGTTCCCGCCTGAGGGTTTCCGCGCCAAGTCCCTCGCAACGGAAGCTCATGAAGTAACCTGAATTGAAAGGCAGGGGCTTGAGGACCGGATGATCCCCTTCTTCTTCGATGAAGCGCTTGACCGCGCGGTAGCGGCTGCGGAGCATATAGTAGTAACGCTCTTTCTCTCCGGGGGTACGGGGGTCCTCCATGGTTTTGAGCATAAGGTACTGGGCCGGAGTGTTGGCGCAGGATACGGAAGAACGTATGGCCCCCATGTATTTTGTGATAACGGCATCCATCCCGCCGGCTTCCAAACCCAAAGAACCGAAACTGACAAAGGCCATTCTGAAACCCCAGGCATAGTCCTCTTTGGTGGGGCCGTCGATCTTCACCGCGAGAATCCGCTCGTGGAGGGACGCGAGCCGCCCGAAAAGGGATTCTTTGATGACGCCGTCCTCGTAAACGAGCCCGAAATAGGCGTCGTCGCAAAGAACCAGCACGTCCGCGCCGCCTTCGGCGATTTCCCGGATGAGGGCGATTAAGGCGTCCGCCTCCGCCTGGGAAGGGGTGTATCCCGAAGGGTTGTTGGGGAAGTTGAGGATGATCCGCACCGCGCCGGTTTTCGCCGCCTCCCGAAAGGCCGTATCCAGAGCCGTCATATCAAGGCCCGGCCCCCGGTTGAACAGGGGGATTTCCGTCAGCGTCCCTCCCCGGCGTTCCCGGAAAATAAGACCGTAGTTATCCCAACAGGGGCCGCCGGATAAGATGGCCTGGCCTTCGTCCAGAAACAAATCCGCCGTATAGCTTATCCCGGCGGTGATCCCCGGAACTACCACGGGCAGGGAAAAATGGCTGGGGTCCAGGGAAGGGTTATTTTTCAGTATCCGGTCTTTCCAGGCCCGGCGCACCGGTTCAGCGCCCGCGGTAGGGGCGTAGGTCACCGTTTCGTCAAGTGTAAGGAGGGGCAGGTTGTCGGAAATCGCCGGCATGGCCAGGGGCTTGCCGTTACTGTAGGCCATACCTATGGTGGCGTTGGCGGTGTGGGCCGTCTGTTTTGCCTCCGCAGATTGGGCGATGATCCCCCGGGGAAAATACAAACGGCGGCCTGCTCCGGACAGAAGCCGCCCGGCTACCGTCCCGTCCAAACGGGCATTGAGTTCTTCGGCAAGGATGTGCATAGATATATGTGTTTACCTTAAAAAGAGATCCCCTGTCAATACCGGAAAAAAATACGGATTTTTGTATTTTTTTCTAAAAGCCTTGTTTTTTTATTTTATAGAGTATATTATGCATAACTGTTGATTGCGTTTCATATTGATACGATAAAAGAAGCGGCGGGGCAGTGGAGCAGCCTGTACCGCCAACAAGGGGATGGGTAATGTCATGCCGGTTAAAGAAAGTTTTTTCCTCTCTATCCCTTTTAGACGCTGCCGGAAGGTGTTGGGGGGGGGGGGGGGGGCGGGGGGGGGGGGGCGGGGGGGGGGGGGGGGGG
>JAITBO010000409.1 GCA_031283505.1 Treponema sp.
AGGCGGTTGGCAGATATTGAAACTAAACCGGGAAAAAAAGTATGGTGAAAAAGGCTCCTGTCAGGAGGATGGTCGGGACCCGGCGGCCTGATATTGGCTAGGTTTTTGTTTCCGGGCAGCCGCCCCTTTTCGACTAGATTAATTAGAGTCTGTCCACAAAGTCGGTTGCTTTGCGGACAGACTCTAATTATTAGGCAATGCGCTCCATTTACTTAGTATTCATAACGTATTATAGTAGTCATGGTATATATTATGGGTTGTTTAATGGAGGTTTATTATGCATACCTTGGATTTTCCGGAAGATTTTCTTTGGGGCACCGCAACTGCCAGTTATCAGGTGGAAGGCGCCGGTCACGAGGGGGGGCGCGGCGAGTCAATCTGGGATACCTTCGCCCGGGTTCCCGGAGCGGTTTGCTGCGGCGAAAACGGCGAAATCGCCTGCGATCAGTATCACCGGTATAAAGAGGACATTGCCCTCATAGCGGAACTAGGTTTCAAGAGCTACCGGTTTTCCATTGCCTGGCCCCGGATCATTCCCGCCGGTTCCGGCAAGGTGAACCCCGAGGGGGTTGCCTATTATAAAGAGCTCATCAGGGAGCTTCATAGACAGGGCATTAAGGCCGCCGCAACCCTGTACCACTGGGATCTGCCGCAGACTCTCCAGAACAAAGGAGGCTGGGCGGAGCGGTCCACAGCCGAAGCCTGCGCCGAATTCGCCAAGGTTTGTTTCGCCGAATTTGGGGAAGAAGTGGATCAGTGGATCACCATCAACGAACCTTTCTGTATAGCGTATCTGGGCTATCTTTGGGGCGTTCATGCGCCGGGGATTAAAGATATAGACCAGGCCGTTAAGTCGGTACACCATGTGAATCTTGCCCACGGGCTTATGGTCAACGCGTATCGCAAGACCGGCCTCACGGCGCCTATAGGGATCACCTGGAACCCCAGTACGCCCCGGCCAGCTACTGGCAGCAGGGCGGATAAAAAGGCGGCGCTGCTTGCCCGGGCGTTTGAAACCGAAGTTTTTATGCTGCCCGTGCTGGGCAAGGGTTACCCGGAAAGCGTATCCAGGGAGTTAAAGCTTCAATTTCCGGTAAAACCCGGCGATATGGAAATAATTTCCCAGCCTGTTGACTTTATCGGGGTGAATTACTACACGGAACATCCCGTGGGAGCGGACCGGAAGTCTCCCTTTAAGTATGCGGCTAAACCTTCCTGGCAGGAGACCACCGATATGGGCTGGCCCATCGTGCCCGGCGGACTCAGACGGCAGCTTCTCTGGATACAGTCCATATCCGGCGGGCTCCCCATTTACATCACCGAAAACGGCTGCGCAGAACGGGACGAGGCCGGTCCTGACGGCAGGTTTCATGACCAGGGACGCATCCGTTACATCCGCAAACATCTGGAGGTATGCGCGGATCTGATCAAAGAAGGGGTGAATCTCAAGGGGTATTTCGTCTGGTCTTTCCTCGACAACTTTGAATGGGCGCTGGGGTACTCTAAACGTTTCGGCATCGTTCACGTTGATTACGCGGCCCAGAAACGGACGCCCAAGGACAGCGCGTATTTCTTCCGGGATGTGATCGCCGGTTACGGGGAGTGGTAAATTTACCGCATGGTAAAACAGTTACTTCTTCAATTAATATTGATTTTGATCAACGCATTTTTCGCCTCTGCGGAAATCGCGTTGATCTCCGTTAATGACACGAAGTTGGAATTCCTGGCTGCTTCCGGGAACAAACGAGCCAGGAGGCTTCTCGCCCTGACCAAGCAGCCTGCCCGGTTCCTGGCGACTATTCAGGTGGGGATCACCCTGGCGGGTTTTCTGGGAAGCGCCTTTGCCGCGGACAACTTTTCCGAACGGCTCATGGGCCGGCTCCTTAGCCTGGGGTTCCCCATTTCGGCGGCGACTCTCAAGGCTGTTTCGGTGGTGATCATCACCGTCATCCTGTCTTTCTTCACCCTGGTCCTCGGCGAACTGGTTCCCAAACGTATCGCCATGAAAAAAGCGGAACCCTTGGCCTTTTTCATGTCCGGCGTCATTTTCGCCATCTCCCGGATCTTCTCTCCGGTAGTGTGGTTCCTCACCGCGTCCACCAACGGCCTGCTCCGGCTTTTCGGGATAGATCCCAACGCGGAAGATCCTGCGGTAACGGAAGAGGAGATACGCATGATGGTGGACGCCGGCAGCGAAAAGGGCACTATCAATGTGCGTGAAAAAGAGATCATTCACAATATTTTTGAATTTGACAATAAAACCGCCGCCGAGGTGATGACCCACAGATTAAATGTTAAATTGCTCAAGCTAAAGGAAACTGATGACGAATGGGAAACCACCCTGCTGGAAAGCGGGCATAGTTACTACCCGGTCTGCGGTGATACTCCGGACGACATCATCGGCGTTCTCAGCGCCACAGACTACTTTCGTCTCAATGACCGTTGCCGCCGTACCGTGATGGATCAGGCGGTAAAACCCGCCAACTTCGTCCCCGAGTCGGTCAAGACCGATGTGCTTTTCAAAAATATGCGCCATAGCCGCAACCATTTTGCGGTGGTTCTGGATGAATACAGCGGTATGGCCGGTATCATTACTATCCACGATCTCCTGGAACAGCTTGTGGGCGATCTGGACGATGACAACGCCGGAACTTCGGCGCGGCTCCTCATTGAAAAGACGGAAAACCGGTGGTGGCGCATCAAAGGCGCCGCCCCCCTGGACAAGGTGGAAAAAACCCTGGGGGTCGGCCTTCCGGTGGACGATTACGACACCTTCGGCGGCTATGTGTTCAGCCTCCTGGGAGAGATTCCCGAAGACGGCAGTACGGCGGAACTGCAAGACTCAGGGCTGGTGATCATGGTGGAAGAAGTTAAGGAACGCCATCTGGAAACCGCCATGGTCAGGCTTGCGGAAGAAAACGGGGAAGACCGGAAACCGGTGTAGGGCATAAAAAACGTCCGGCAAGTCCCTCCCTGGGACCTGCCGGACGGCAGGGGTTCTTCTGCTGACAGGGCCTGTATGTTTAGACGGCCCTTTTAGCCTTTAGTCCCGGCTGGTTTCGATTTGAATCACCCGCTTCTGGGCTCCAGCCCGCTTCTTAATCTCCAGATTCAGAAGGCCGTTCCGAAAGGCGGCAGTGACGGATTCGGTGTCAGCGTCCTCGGGCAGCCTGAAGGAGCGGCTGAAGGAAGCGCGCCGGCGTTCCCGGACAATGAACCGGTCTTCGCCTCCTTTTTTCCCTTCCTTTTTGGGGGACACATCCCGGGCGTTTTCCTCTTCTTTTTTAGATTCGATGGAGAGGGTGTTTCCATCCACCTGAACGCGGATATTGTTCTCGTCATATCCGGGGAGTTCGGCTTCGATCAGATAGGTGTTGTCGGTCTCCCGGATATCCACCGGCGGTACCTGCCCGGTTTTCCCAAAAGTGGGAGCGAGAGGGGAGTCCCCGAAAACGGATCCTATGTACCGGTCAAAGTCATCCAGGGCCGTCTCGATGGTAAAGGGGTGAAGAGCTACAGTTTTCATAATAATACCTCCTGGGTATGTTTTGTATTTCGTTCCAAACTTACCCGGCAACGCCGGCGTACCAGTTGGAACGGTGGATTTTCGACCGGTATTACCGGCCAGCCGGAAACTACTATGGCCGGTTTCCGGCGTTGAATCCGGCGGACCTTTGGGTTTCCCCGACCCCGCTGGATTTCTTATTCATTTATTTATAAGCAAATTCCGTGCCATATTTTGTAATAATATCAAATTTGTGCAATTTTTTATAATGAGCCCGTCCCAAAACTAATTGACTGTACGCTAACGCACACGGTTTTGGGACAGACTCTTGCAGTTTTTCAGGCTGAAAGCCTGCGAACCGAAGGTTCGTCGAACATTCGGTTCGACAAAACTGCGAATTTCAGGGAGGCTTTCCCAAAACTGAAGTTTTGGGAAAGCCTCTAATATAAGGAATTATGTTTATTGAACCTTTGTTTTTTGTTTTGAATTAAAGAAAAATATGATAAAAATTTTGGATCAAATTATTTGCGTCATTTTTTCCTGTATGTGTATCAAACAAGAATTTACTATGTATCAAAATGACACATAATATAACAAAAAACTTTTTGCCCAATCAGAAACCTGGGCAATTATGAACCACCAGGATAAGCTATTTTTTGCTTGACAGAATGATTAGAATATATTAAAATGTATTAGAATATATCAGCAACGGTGGAAAAAAATGATAAATATACCGGAAAGCCTTACCGTAGAATTTAAACGGGAATATACCGAAGAACTCAAAAAAACCATTGCAGCTTTTGCCAATACCAAAGGCGGAACCCTCTATATCGGCATAGCCGATGATGGATCGGTGGTGGGAGTAGACAACCCGGACGAGACCATGCGCAAGATCATAGATTCGGTACGCAATGGAATAAAGCCCGATGTCACCCTATTTGTGGGCTATAAAACAGAAATTATGGAAGGAACCGGCGTGATCGTTGTAACCGTCCAGCAGGGAACCGCTGCGCCATATTATCTCGTGAATAAAGGACTTAAACCCGAAGGGGTATATGTCAGGCAGGGCGCTTCCTCTGTCCCGGCCTCCGAAGCCGCCATCCTCAAAATGATCAAAGAAACAGACGGCGAGCGCTACGAGGAAGTCCGTTCCCTCAACCAGGACCTGACCTTTAAGGAAGCCGAAAAATTCTTTGCCGAAAAAGGTTTCTCCTTAGGCGTCAATCAAATGAAAACCCTCCACCTGATGACGCCGGATGGCGTATACACAAACCTCGGCCTGTTGCTTTCTGATCAGACAATCAATACGGTCAAATTAGCGGTTTTTGAAGGCGGTGAAAAAGAGATATTCAAGGACAGGCGGGAATTTTCCGGGTCTTTGCTCAAGCAACTGAGGGACGCCTATGATTTCATCGATATGTACAACCATACTCATGCTGAAGTAACCGGCCTTTACCGTACCGATACCCGTGATTACCCCGAAGATGCCATACGAGAGGCCCTGCTCAACGCCATGGTTCACCGGGATTACGGGTTTGCCGGTAGCACCCTTATCAGCATCTTCTACGACCGCATAGACTTCGTTTCTATCGGGGGCCTTCCTAAAGGTATTTCCCTGGAGGATATAATGCTGGGCATCTCGGTTCCCCGGAACGAGAATCTTGCAAACATCTTTTACCGGCTCAAATTGATAGAAGCCTATGGTACGGGGATCCCGAAGATACTGCACAGTTATGCGGACTTTCCCGGACAGCCCCTGCTACAGACCACCGGCAACGCCTTTAAGATTACCCTGCCCAACCGGAATACCACCGGAATAGCGGCCAGACCCAACAGAGCCGTCCATTCCCAAATAGACAACAGGGCGTTTCCCTCTATAGTAGCCGAACACACACCTCCCTATGGCGTCCGGTACGGCCCGCAGCAGCCTTACTCCGCATCGTCGCGTCCGCTCACTGAGGGCGAGGAAAAAGCCTTGGCCCTGTTCGACACCAGGCAGGTGGTTGTACGGAAAGATCTGGAAGCCGCCCTGAGCGTCTCTCAGGCCATGGCAGTCCGCCTCTTGAGGGGCTTGCTGGACAAAGGCGCAATACGGTCCGTGGGCGGCGGCAAAAACACCCGTTATACCCGGTAACAGGCTCTCTTTCTCCGTTCCCGGTTATCCGGTTTCCGTTTGCCAGGTTTCATTCCCCGATAATCTTGACCAGCACCCGCTTGCGGCGCTGTCCGTCAAACTCGCCGTAAAAAATCTGTTCCCAGGGACCGAAGTGAAGCCTCCCGCCGGTAACGGCTACCACCACTTCCCGGCCCATGATCTGCCGCTTCATGTGGGCGTCGGCGTTCACCTCCCCGGTATTGTGGCGATAAGAGGCCACAGGCTCGTGGGGGGCCAGCTTTTCCAGCCATGCGTCAAAATCGTGGTGGAGCCCGGACTCGTCGTCGTTGATAAAAACACTGGCGGTAATGTGCATGGCGTTCACCAGGCACAGCCCCTCCTGAATTCCCGATTCCCGGAGCAGTTCTTCCACCTGGGACGTAATGTTGAGAAATTCCCGGGGTTTCTTCGTGTTGAACCACAGTTCTTTGCTGATAGATTTCATAGAAACAGTATACAAAAAGGCCGAAAAAATGACACGGTGATTCAACCGGGCGTATATTCTCATAATCCTCCAAATTTGCTATGCTGGTTTTATCGGAGTCAGTATGGATATTCAAAGCGTGGTGAAAAATCTGCATCCCCTGGAGGTCCGCATAATCCTGGGCTATAAGAAGGGAGATGAACTTTCTATAGAGAAGGTGGAAAAGGAACTGGGCTTTAAGCCGGGGAACGGGAACCAGGCCCTGTCGTGGCTTGCGGCCAAGGGCGTTATCAGGGAGATACGCCGGGAAACTTCGGTTTTTTTTGAATTGACCGATCTTGGCCGGGAGTGGAAGGAAAAGGGGGCCCCGGAGGAACGGATCGTTGAGTTGGTCCGGATCCAGCAGGGGCGGCAGTTGCCGTGGATAGCCCAAAATCTGGGCCTGGATGCCAGGGATGTGGGGAGTGCGTTCGGCGCCCTGTCCAGGCTGGGGGTCTTAGGCATGGATGCCGGAAAGGGAGTGATTCTCACTCTGCCGGAGGATCAGCTTGCCGATGGCCGGCCCGCCAAGGGTGCGGCTGCCGAATACTTCGCCCTCCTCAGGGGGCTCCTGAACAAGGCGGACGCAGCTCCGGGCGGACTTTTGGCGCGGGACAGTCTCTCCGAAGCCGAAGCCGGCCGTATGGCGGGGATAGCCAGAAAACGGGGCGCCGCAGGAGCGCCTTTCCGGGAGGCGGACCGTGAAACGGTGCTTTTCGGCTTTTCAACGGGCGGGGGCGAGGCTGTAGACCGGGATGTCCTGGCGGCGGACCTCACGGCGGCGGGGATTACCGGGGACGAGATAGGAACCCTTACGGCGGATATGCTTGAGACAGGAGCCTGGAAGGGCAAGAGTTTCCGGTCTTACAATGTGCAGGTTCCTCCCTCACGGCTCATCGTGGGACGGACCAATCCTTACGCGCAGTTTCTGGAGAATGTAAAAGATAAACTCGTGTCCCTGGGTTTTGAGGAATTTGACGGGCCCTTGGTGGAGACGGAATTTTGGAATTCCGACGCCTTGTTCATGCCCCAATTCCATTCCGCCCGGGACATCCACGATGTGTACCGTATTGCCGAGCCGGATCACGCCGGAGCCATTGAGGAACCCTGGCTGTCCAATGTTGCGGCGGCTCATGAGAACGGGGGGGGTACTGGCAGCCGGGGCTGGAATTACGCCTTTGACCGGGATTTTACCCACAGGCTCATACTCCGCAGCCAGGGTACGGTGATGTCCGCCAAAACCCTGCCCCGCGCCGTTATTCCGGGCAAATACTTCGGGATGCTCCGGGTGTTCCGGTATGACAAGGTGGATGCCACGCATCTTCCGGATTTTTACCAGACCGAGGGCATCATTCTGGGGGAGGATGTGAACCTTAAAACCCTTTTGGGTATGCTAGAAATGTTCGCCGTTGAGGTCGCGGGCGCCAAAGAGGTAAAATATGTTCCGGGCTACTTCCCCTTTACCGAGCCATCAGTGGAGGTCCACATCAAACACCCGGTCTTGGGATGGTTCGAACTTGGCGGATCGGGGATCTTCCGTCCTGAGGTGACCGAATCTCTGGGGGTACACGTACCTGTCGCGGCTTGGGGTATAGGCATAGACCGGATGGCCCTGATGGCCCTGGGGCTCAATGATCTGCGGGAATTGTTCAGTTATGATATTGAACACATCCGGCTCAGGCGCGCCCAGGGTGCCTGAAACTCTGCTCTGCCTTTTCAGGACGAAGCATACTGTTTCAGTCTCTTTGCGGTAAGCGCAAACCTAAAATTTAACGGAGCATTAAACCTTACTCCGAAAAATTTGCGTTTTTTCTTATTGGGGGGCGAAATGCCTCATTTTAAAAAGCAACCGAAGGGCTGGATGCCTCATTAAGAAAAAAGTAACTTTAGGCCGCCGCTTCCCTTCCAGAGGAAGAGGACAGAGCGGCGACGGCCTCCCGCAACGCAAGGATGGCCTTGTTGACAT
>JAITBO010000196.1 GCA_031283505.1 Treponema sp.
GCCCGCAATGGGCGGACAAAATTTTTTAGCCTGTTGACGGCGGCGGACTTCCCCTGCCTGAATTAAAGTAAATTTTTGACCAATCTCCATAAAATATTGACTATACAGCTTAAAAAAACAGGGGGTATAATCGGCTTAATATAAAAAGTCCTGTGATCGATATAAAAGGACTTTTTTGAAAATCTATATGCAGGAGGAGAAAAAGCAAATGAAAAAATTAGCGTTAGTTTTAGTGGTGTTAATGGCGGCGTCAAGCCTGGTCTTCGCGGGCGGCGGCGGACAGCAATCCGGCGGCGGCGGGGCTTCGGGCGGCGGGGGGCAGGTTCAAATTGCCCTGCTGATGAGGAACATGGACGAACAATTTCTAAAGGATTATTCCGAAAGTGTGCGGAAACTGGCTGCCGAAAAAGGCGTGGCCCTGAATGTCCAGGATGCCCGGAGCGACGGAGCTACCCAGCTTACCCAGCTTCAGACGTTGCTCAACCAGGGTTACAAATACTTTGTTATTGTTCCCTGCGTTTCGGAACTTTCCGAGCAGATGAATCAGGAAATCGCCCAACGGGGCGGGGCGGCAGCCTATTCCAACATTCAGCCCACGGTAGACGCCCTTAAAGTCGGGAAGAATTTCTTCTTTGCATCTTCCCCCGAATTTGTGGGCGGACGGTATCAGGGCCAGCTTATTGCCGATTATTTTGACAAGTATCCAGATAAGGCTCCCGGCAAGGCGCTGAATATGCTCCTTATCCTGGGGCAGCTTGGTCATCCCGCCCAAGTCAACCGGGAAGCAGGGCTCCTTTCGGAACTCAAAACCAGGGGATACACCGTTAATATTGTGGCCCGGGATACGGCGAACTGGACCCCCGATCAATCCCAGCAAAAAATGGACGCCTGGATCGGCGCTTACCGGGGCCGGTTCAACGTGGTCGCCGCCCAGAACGACGGTATGGCTCTGGGCGCGGTTGAATCCCTCATTCAGAACGGCTTTACCAAGAGCGATGCCAGTGACGGCACCATCCTTACCGTTCCGGTCCTCGGGATTGACGCCACCGGCGAAGCCCTGAATTCCATGAAAGAGAACAAGCTCTACGCCACGGTGCTTCAGGACGCAGTGGGCCAGTCTTCCGCAGCCTTCGATGTCATCTATCAGATAGCTACCGGCGCGTACAAGCCCGGCAATGCTGCGGGTGGAACTCCCGCCGCCACCACGCCGATTGACGAAGCCCCGGCCAACGATGCCGCCATCATCGGTCAGTGCTACCTGGTGCCCTTTGTACCGGTTACCAAGGATTCTGATTACTACAAAGCCAACGTAAAGTAAAAGCCCATCCGCTGATTATACGGGTCGTTCACCGGCCTGTATAACCGGCGGATTATTTATTCAAGATAGTCGAACCGGTTCAAAACTAATCGGGTTCTGAAATTAGTTCGCTCTGATAATTTTTTTAAATAACAGGAATAGTGATGGAAGAATCGGAATATATACTGGAAATGACCGGGGTCACCAAACGCTTCCCCGGGGTGCTTGCCCTGGATGACGTTACCCTTCAGGTTAAACCGGGGACGGTACACGCCCTTATGGGAGAAAACGGAGCCGGGAAGTCAACATTGATGAAATGTCTCTTTGGTATCTACAAGATGGATGCCGGAAAAATCATCGTCAACGGACAGGAATGTCATTTTAACAACGCCGCCGACGCCATGGCCGCCGGGGTATCCATGATTCACCAGGAACTGTCCAATGTTCCCGAATGTTCCGTCGCTCAGAACCTCTGGCTGGGCCGGGAACCTTTAAACAAACTGCATCTCATCGATCATAAGAAAATGATCCGGGACACAAAAAATCTTCTCCAGGGCCTTAATTTTGATTTTGATCCCGCAGCGCGTATGTCCGGCCTTTCCATCAGCCACCAGCAGGGCTGCGAGATTGCCAGGGCGGTGTCCTACAATGCGTCCATCGTCGTTATGGACGAACCGACAAGCTCTTTAACGGAGAACGAAGTCGCCCACCTTTTCGGGATTATCAGGAACCTCCGTTCCCAGGGTGTGGCGATCATATATATATCCCACAAAATGGAAGAAATCTTCCGGATCGCCGATTCGGTTACGGTCATGCGGGACGGCAGGATAATAGGCTCCTATCCGGTAAGCGAACTGGACGGGAACAAACTTATCACCCTTATGGTAGGCCGGGATATGACCCACCGCTTCCCCCCGGTGGAGTCTGAAATAGGGGATGTGTGCCTGGAAGTAAAAAACCTTACCGCCGCCAACCCCCGGTCATTCAGGGATGTTAGCTTCCAACTCCGGCGGGGCGAAATCCTCGGCCTGGGGGGGCTTGTAGGAGCCCAGCGTACCGAGCTTGTAGAAGCTATCTTCGGGGTCAGGGCTGCCGCAAGCGGAAAAGTGCTGGTCAACGGCAAGCCCCTCAAAAAGCTTACCCCCGGCGAAGCGATCCGCAGCGGCATAGGGCTGGTAACCGAAGATCGGCGGAGTTCGGGCATTTTCCCCCTCCTGGACATAACGGTAAACACAACCATCCCGTCCCTGAGGAACTATAAAACCAAAATCGGCCTTTTGGATCACCGCAAGCTTACCGCCCTGGCCTCCGAACAGAACCGCCAGCTCAAGACCAAAACTCCCTCCATGACCACCATGGTTCAGAATCTGTCCGGCGGGAACCAGCAGAAAGTGATACTCAGCCGCTGGCTCATGACCCTGCCGGACATCCTCATCATGGATGAACCCACCCGGGGCATAGATGTGGGGGCAAAGTACGAAATCTACACCATCATGGCGGAACTGGCAAAACAGGGCAAGGCCATCATCATGGTTTCCAGTGAGATGCCGGAACTTCTCGGCATGAGCCACCGTATTCTGGTGCTTTGCGCGGGCCGGCATACGGGGACTCTGGACAAAAAAGAAGCCACCCAGGAAGCGGTCATGCGGTACGCGACGCAGTTTTCGTAATTTTGAGGATTAAAGGATATTGGGAGCAACCATGAAATTTACCAATGTTAAGCAGTTCATAAGCAAGTACACCACTTTTGTTACTTTTGTAGTATTGGTGTTCATTTTGGCGGTTCTTACTCGGGGGCAGGCCCTTTCCTGGGCCTCGATTAAAACCCTGATAATCGCCGAATCGGTCAGGGCCTTCGCCGCCTTGGGAGTCGGGATGATCATCATCACCAAAGGTATAGACCTTTCCATCGGGTATGTGGTGTGCCTTACCGCTTCGGTGGCCGCTTCCTTCGCCCAGATCCCGACATACGAGTCGGCGCTGTACTACGGACAGTCCTTCCCGCTGCTAGTCCCCATTATCGCGGGAATCCTTTCGGGCGGCGTGTTCGGCCTTTTTAACGGCGTCCTTGTAGCCTACGGAAAACTGCCGCCCTTCATCGCCACCTTGGGAACCATGTCCATAGCCAGGGGCGTTCAGCTTATCTATACCAAAGCCGCCATAGTCGGTTCCCTAAACGCCAGCTTTAAAACCCTGGCCCAAAGTTCCATAGGCCCCTCGGGATTCTCCTTCCCCTACCTGGGCATCTACGTCATCATTGTCACCATCATCATCTGGGTACTGTTGAAACACACAAAACAGGGAACCAATTTCTACGCCATAGGCGGCAACGCCCAGGCCGCCCGGGTTTCGGGGATCAACGTGGAATGGGAACTCCTCTGCGTCTACTTCTACGCCGGCCTCCTCTACGGCGCCGCCGGGGTCCTTCAGGCGGGACGTCTGGGCCTGGCAAACGCCCTTACCGCCAACGGCATGGAACTTGACGCCATTGCCGCAGTCACCGTGGGCGGCGTCTCCCAAAACGGCGGCGTCGGCACCGTGGGCGGCATGATAATCGGAGTGTTCACCATGGGCCTCATCAACTACGGCATGAGCTTTCTCTCTATAGACTCCTACTACCAGCTTCTCGTCAAGGGCAGCATCATTATTGTTGCGGTGTTCTTTGATATGAAGAAGTACGCAAAGAAAGCGTAGACGCCGTAAATGACAGGAGACGATAAGCGGATCGGCAGCTTCCCTGTTTTTATCTTTTGATTTTGGGCGCATCGGTCCCTTAGGGCCCGACCGGGCTATCCGCTATAATAGATTTTGATAGGCTTTGCCTGTCAAAATCTATTCCACCTGCCAGTAAAAGGGCCAGGAAAGCCGGACATCGTCCGCTCCCTGACTGCGGTAAAGGCTGCCCCGCCGATTCTTTCATAGTATCAATCTAAATATAATCAGCTTTCATTCATAAAACAGCCCATAAAATAAAAAACAAGGGTTTTGTAACAAAAACTCCGTGCTCCTCCGTGTAGTCCGTGGTTAAATTTCTTAATCTTCCGCGCAAGGGATAGAGCGGAAATCCTTTTTTGCCTGCCAGGGCAAAAAAGATTGGAGTGATAGCCCGGTCCGGCGCTTGTGCCGGATGCGCCCATCTCCGTATGGAGATGTCGTTAAATCCTTTCCCTACAGCACAGACCTGAAAGGGATGTTGCGCCCATAGGTGTTCAATTTGGGGTTGGAAGCCCATTGGAGTCAGCCCCTTACATAGGGAACGGGTTTGCGGTTATCTTAATAATATACGGAAAATCTAACAATAAAAAGTAAAAGCAAGCGGGGATTGAAATACAGGTATGGACCCCCTAACAAAAAATGGTTATAACATAAAAAAGAGAAACGCTATAGGAAGGACGCGGAATACGCCGTTCCGGGCGTCTTACTATGTTTTTGATAAGGAGAAAAAATTATGAAACCAGTCCTTTTAGTCCTCGCCGCAGGTATAGGCAGCCGCTACGGCGGGGTAAAACAAATCGACGGCGTGGGACGGCACAACGAAACCTTGCTTGAATACGCAACCTACGATGCCCGGAAATGCGGCTACGGCAAGGTTGTTTACATCATCAGAAAAGATATAGAGAAGGATTTCCGGGAACGTCTCTTTGACAAGGTTGCCCGTAACTTTGACGCGGAATACGTGTTCCAGGTCTCGAACCGGGCCAAGCCCTGGGGAACTGTCCATGCCCTGCTTGCCGCCCGCGAGGCGGTGAAAAGCCCCTTTACGGTGATCAACGCCGATGACTATTATGGCCGGAACGCCTTTAAAACCCTGGGAGAATACCTTGCGGGGCCCGGTGCGGGGGACGGCGCCCACGCTATGGTCGGCTATGTGCTGGAAAACACCATGAGCAAAGCCGGTTCCGTTTCGCGGGGGGTCTGTTCCGTTAAAGACGGCGTTCTGAGCGCCATGCGGGAACATACCAAAATCAGCTATACCCCGGAAGGCGGCATCGTCACCGAAATTGACGGCGGGATTCATCCCCTTACCGGAAAAGAATACGTTTCCATGAACTTCTTCGGCTTTACCCCCGGCATCTTCGATTTCTTTCAGGACTATTGGGAGGATTTCTACGCCAAAAACAAGGACAGCGAAAAGGCGGAATCTCTTTTGCCGAACTCGGTCAACGAAATGGTCGCCCAGGGCAGGGGGTCGGTCAAATTCTTTTCGTCCGAAGAATCCTGGTTCGGGATGACCTATCCGGAAGACCGGGCGCTGGTAAAAGGAGAAATCGCCAAAAAAACTGCCGAGGGCTACTATCCCGAACGGCTGTGGGAAAAATAATAATGGTCAATAATTCGACACAAAAACTACCGGGAGGATCACCATGCGCATTTTAGTTATAGGCGGGGCGGGCTATATAGGCAGCCATGTAGTTAAAGAACTGATGAAGAAAGGACACGAGATCACCGTTTTCGACGATCTGTCCACGGGGCTGGAGATGAATTTGTTTTCCAAAAACAAATTCATCAAAGGTTCGATTCTGAATACGGCAGAGCTTGACGCGGCTTTTGCCCGGGGATTTGAAGCCGCCGTACACCTGGCGGCCCTAAAAGCGGCGGGTGAATCCATGCTCATCCCGGAACAGTATTCGGTACACAATATCACCGGAACCATTAATATATTGAACAGCGCCGCCGCCCATGGCTGCCTCAAGCTGCTTTTTTCGTCTTCCGCGGCGATTTTCGGCGAGCCTCAATATCTCCCTATTGACGAGGGGCATCCGAAAAACCCGGAAAATTATTACGGTTTTACCAAGCTCGAAATTGAACGCTTTCTGGAATGGTACGACAAACTCAAAGGCATCAAATTCGCTTCCCTGCGCTACTTCAACGCCGCAGGCTACGATCCCGAAGGCGCCGTCTGCGGCCTGGAACAGAACCCCGCCAACCTGCTGCCGGTGATTATGGAGGCCGCCTGCGGGATGCGGAAGAAGATCTCCGTGTTCGGCGCGGACTACGACACCAGGGACGGCACCTGTGTCCGCGACTACGTTCATGTCACGGACCTGGCCATAGCCCACGTCCTCTCCCTGGATTACCTCGCCAGGGAAGGAAAGAGCCTTACGGTGAATCTGGGCAGCGAGAAGGGGATCACGGTCCGGGAAATGATCGAGGCGGCCCGGCGCATCACCGGACGGCCCATTCCCAGCGAAGATACTACCCGCCGGGCCGGAGACCCCGCCTGTCTTGTGGCGGCCTCCTCCTGTGCGAAAAAAACCCTCGGCTGGCAGCCGGCCTATTCGGACATAGACATTCTGGTCGCCTCCACATGGCGGGCGTATCAGAAAAACGCCAAATAAGCGCCGCGACCGGTTACGGAAACACTTCCAGGGGGATAGTCCCGGCCTTTCAATAGAGCTACACGAAGAAAACAGGGGCAGACCCTAAAAAGAAAGACGCCGTCCCGTGGAGGGACGGCGGCTGCCGGATTTAGACATTATCCGGTGTCTAGGGCGAATTACTCACTTCCATCCAGTTGATGGAACTACTGGAAATATTATCGTCTTCTCCCAGTGTGTCGTCTCTATATTTACCGACATAATAAAGATAGATTGCGTGACCCTTCTGATTCACGATAGCTCCTTCCTTGTTTTTTACGACATTGCTGTTCACATTACCATCTTCATAGCCGTAAATTATCCCGCCTTTCTTGTTTATAGCAGTACCACCGCTCTCAGCCCATACCCCGGCGCCGGAATCGAAACTGTAATTACCCGATATTACCCCGCCGTTCATGGTAAAGCCACCCATGTTACCATAGACATGAACCCCATGGCTAGTGAAACCTGATATCCTCCCGCCGTTCATAAAAAAGTTACTTTGAAAGACCATTACTCCACTAATTGGCTTGTCCAGATTCTCGCCTTCCAAAACCAGGTGGCCTTCCAGGAATAGGGAGCCGCCCCCCCCCAAGTGTATTAGGCCGAGTCCATATGTGGTGTTTCTCCACATCGCAGATATGGCCTTTAACTTTCCGCCGGGAGTCTTCGGATCATCGCTGAGGATTAGAGGCGGATATATAACTATTTCTTTCGTACCTCCCCCCTCTAAATCTATCTTTTGCTTCCGGTTTATAAGAATATCACGGCTCACCACTACGGTATCCACAATAATGATTCCACCGGCCTTTTCCGCTTTGGTTCCCTTGCCGGGCCAGTTGGGGTCCTCATACTCCGTTGCTATCGCCGCCAGCGCCTTCTGCACCGTCGCAAACGGAGCCTCTTTTGTTCCGTCATTAGTCGTCTCATCATCTTTCCCATAGGATGCCACGTAGAAACTCTTATACGGGTCTCCCGTATCCCATATCCAGTCTACCTCTTCTCCGCCTTTCTTCGTGTTGATCTTGATTGGCAGGCTTACTTTCCCGTCCTTGAACAAAATCACGTACACGTCATAGTTGCCGTTAGCCGCAGCCAGATCTCTGTTGGCCGCACGCAGATCTATAGTCCCCTCGTGTTCCTTCCCGGTAAAGAAGGAACCCAAGCTCTGGCTATAAGCGGAATACCCGGGCGCGGAACTTGTCCCTTCTCCGGAAACCACCGCGTAGTACGCTTCCGCTTTCTCGGTATACCCTTCCGTGGAAAATTTTATTTTCGGCATCTCCGATGACGAAGGACCTACAAACTTCCCGTCCTTGATCACCAGGTCCCCGGCCTGCGGCGGGTTATTCGGTCCGTCCGCCGCTACCACATAGGACACCGCCCCGTTCCCGTTCGCGTTCGCGTTACTATTCTCCCCAAACTTGGTAAAGTCCGTACTTGAATCCTGGGCCAGGTCGTTTATCCCGTTCCGTATAATCCACACCGGTATTTTTTTCCCGCTCACGGCAAACTTCGATTTCCCGATATAACTGCTCCATTTATCGGTATCGTTCAGGTTAAACGGTACATACTCCAGGTTGAATTGTACCGACCCTTCTGTCCCTATCTTCGTTATCCCCGCCGTATAGCTCTCTTTATTGGGCTGTACGGAATCGTTCCCTATAAACCCCCGGATCTCCTTCCCCGCAATGGTAAGGGTATTTGATGTGTTCTCCTGCCCCCCCGTCCTTATAATGGCTTTGCTCGTTACCAACAGGTTGTTCCCGGCGGCGGCATCTGTCACCTTCTGGGCCGTTATTAGGTCCTCAAAGCCATTTCCGGAAGCTCCCTTCTTTACCGTCCACTTTACCCCCCACTCAAGAGGAAGCAGGCTCACCTTCCCCGGCTTCCCATCGCTTACCGCAGGCGCGGCAGTCCGGTTTCCCTCCGCCGTAAACACCGTGTCCACCACAATGGGCCACATCACCACGGTAATCTTCCCGCTCCCCTCCACTTTCAGGTCCTTCAATCCAGCAGCCAACAGAGTCGGCGCACGGAATTCGCTTGCTTCATCATAATAGTCGTATCCCTTGTGTTCCCAGTGACCCATCAGGAGTAAAAAGTGATAGAACTTTCCAAACTCAATGGAGTCGATGGTAAGCAGAGCCGCATCATCGTTACCGTCTTCCCTGCGGTCCTCGGCAAAGGCATTGATATTGCCATCGTTATCCACCACGATAAGCTGGATAAAGTTACGGATGTTATCGCCTTTTATCCTGGAGGAATCCGGACCCGCCACGGTACGGGCGGAACCGTCTTTACCGATAAAGATGTCGATAGTAAAAGCATCGGTAACGGGGTCTCCCGTTTTAGGGGGGATGGCCGTAATGGGGTTAAAACATCCTGCCAGCAAAAAGGCGGCCAGGATACCGGACAACAAGCTGCCATACAGCTTGCTGCCTTTAACGAAAAAATTATATTGTTTTGGATTTTTCATACAAAACTCCTTAAATTATTTTCCTGCAAGAGGATATTTTGAGGATAAAAAGCAATGAATGGAATGAAAGATACACGCATGGAAACTAAAGACTGGTAATTTTTGGAAACCGAAACCTGACGGGGGGTAAAATTTTTCCGAAGCTATCTAAAAGGGATGCGGAAGAAAAACCTGTTTTTGACCAGCCGGGCATTACCCTCTCCTTTTTTGCGGCACAGGCTGCTTCCCTACCCCGCCGCTTCTCTTAGGAACTGTGCATACATAAAATATACCGCTCCTTATGGTATTAATCGAAATCTAATCCGAATTCAATCATAACTATAGCCCATCAAAAATGAAAAAACAATGTTTTACTGAAAAAACAAATTAATTGCTTCTGTTCAAATTCAAAACCCGGTTAGCCTTGAACATGATCAATCTGCGGTAACAGTCCTGTTCCCGGCGTATGATGAACCTGACTATGCGTTTATCCCGTGTTCCCTTTAAAAACCCTTGCTGTGTCATTTGCAGGTATGATACTATGAAGAAACGCCGGAATGTTTGGCGGGCAGGGAGCGGTTGATGTCCAGTCGGGTACAGACAGTTTTTTCCTTCTCTGTCCTTTTACGTCCGGCTGAGGAATTTTTGGGGGGGGGGGGGGGGGGGGGGGGGGGGGGGGGGGGGGGGGGGGGGGGGGGGGGGGGGGGGGGGGGGGGGGGGG
>JAITBO010000319.1 GCA_031283505.1 Treponema sp.
TGTGCGCAGCTTATTCTATACGGTTCGGTTATTCCGTCGTACACTCTGATGACCGAAGCGCTTGGCTGCACTTCATACGTTCTCGCCGGTTCCCCTTCCGACAGGACAAATACCCGCTCCTGATCCAGAGGCGTGGTCCCATTGTAGAGGCGGAACTCTATCCAGTCCCATGCGACCGCAACAGCGCCGGTATAAGCCGCTTCCGCAGATGACGCCGATGTAACGTACTTCAGGATTTTATCGGACGGCGCGGGGTTGTTGTTTCCAACGATTACCTGCTGGGAACAGGTAATCGCCGCCGGCGTGTTGTTCCCCTCCGCATCCAGCTTGATTATAGGGACACTGGGGAGAAGTTCATAAACCGTAGCCGGTGGGCCGTCGGACAGCACCGGCACCCGTTCCCGGTCCAGAAGCGTGGTTCCATCGTAGAGGCGGAATTCTATCCAGTCCCAGTCGCCTACGGTGACGGCGCCTGTATACGGCGTTTCCGCGCTGTTTTTTGACGTGACGTATTTAAACGTCTTGTTTGACGGCGCGGGCGGGGAATTCCCGGCTGTTGACTGTTGTTCGCACGTAATGGCGGGAGGATCAATTATGCCGGTGTTATACCGTTTAATCACATTCGCGCCGGGAATAAGTTCGTAAACTACAGCCGGAGGGCCGGGATTCCCAGGGTTCCCCGTATCGCCGTAAACCGCCGAGAGCATTACCGTGTCCTGAGTGCCGCCATCCGTATACGCTATGCGCTCTATAGACCACAGGTATTTGTTAGAGGCGCTCATCGCGGGGATCGCTGTCAGCCACCCGCTGTCTGACCAGCCTTCTTGCGGTACGGCGGAGGTGGCCGTAAGGCGGTACTTATAGGCGTACCCTGACACGCCCCGGCCTTCTTTTCCGGGGAGGCCCTCATAAATGTCCCGTTCAAACGTGTCGTATACCTTGGGCTGCTCCGTAATAAGCCGGGAACGGTAATCGGGAATCGGGCCGCTGTCATAAACGGCGGGGTCATAATCAATCAGCGGCAGATCGAACCCGCCGGAGGTTTCGGCCGCCCCGGCCCCGACGAGATACAGTTTGGATTCGTAGGCTTTTAACGAAACCGATACGATGTTACCCGTTTCGGGAATATTAACGCTGTCCGGTTCTTCGGGAGTTATAAACATCAGAATATCGGTGTATTCTCCGGGAGCCTGTATCTGTTTTTTCACCACCAGGTTCCGTTGGGGCGTCGTCACCTGGTACTCGATGATGTACTCGTTATCGGCGGAAAGATCGAACCGTTCCAGGGTACGGAACCCGGCCAGCTTCCCATCCGCGTCGTAAATAAGCGCAGCGATTTCCCCGCTGCCGACGCCGATTTTGAACCGCTCGTGCTGCACTTTGATAAGACTGTTTACGGGATAGTGCCGCCCTTCCATTCCCACGGTAACTTTCGTTTCGGAAGGGCGCAGTATTTCTTTTGCCTGCATCCTCCGGGCCAGCCATGCGGTCTGGGGGTACTGGGTTACAAGATAAAACTGTACCGGGGTATAAGTGTACTCAAGGGCGTCGGGGTCCGCCTCGCTTTTCCCCTTCCGGAGAATCCGGCAGGTGTCCACCGCGTAATCCTCGTCCTGGTTTATATACTCGATTTTGTACCCGTCGGCTTTCCGCGCAAGATTCTTGTCCGTGCTCATCCTTACGATGCGCTGCGGGTTCAGCAGTGCGACCGGGATTGACTGAGGCCCGTCAAAATAGAGAATTAATATTCCGAACTCGTTGACATACAAGCCGCCTTCGCAGGTGGAAAGTATCTGTTTAAGGACATCGGATTTCTTTGTCGTTTTTGTCAAATATCCGTTGGCTTGCAGTTTAACCGGTTTTACCGCGCCGGATTCCACCGTTACCTGCTGGTTTTCGCAGAAGTCATACACCGCCCCGAAGCTTGCCAAGTCCAGTTCGTCATCGGCAAACCTGCTCGTGTCATGGATAAGGCCCGTCAGCATCTCTAAGGCCACGGCGGCTGAGTTCTGGACGGCGGTTTTTGACGCGGACCAGCCGGCCCCGCCCCATGTGCGCCCGGTCATGGAGGCCAGGACGTTGAATTCATCCAGCCCTTCTTTAGTCCGGTCATCGGCTTTTATTTTAATCCCCATGCGGCAGAACTTGTCACGGATACGGGCGTCTATGTTTTTCGCCGGGATTAAACCGGAAACGGTTGATTTGGGACTGTAAACCTGGGTCCGTATGGCGGTGACATATACCTTGTCGTGGGTAGAACCGTCGCCGTTCGGGTTGCAGCGCATGACCTTTATATCTATTTCGCCCCGGTTAAACACCGCCGGACGGTACGCCGCCGCCGCGTTGGTGTCCAGCCTGGCGATAAACCGCATCTGTTTGTTTTTGGCCCGGGTTATTTTTGAATGGACGGGAATATTCTTCCCGGTGCCTTCGGCGTCTGTAACTCCGTTGATATTGTTGGAGTCAAAGTTTTCTATCGGGATTTGCCGGTAGGTTTGGCCGTCCGTTGACCAGCCGACATAGAATTCGGCGGAAGCGTCCACCGGGACCCCGTTGTTACTGTCCCAGGCGAAAAGGCCTTCAAAGGTCAATTCAACTTCAACAATCAGCGGATGTTTTGCCGGCTGCCTGACAATGACTTTGGAATCGTCCCATTTTTTGCCGCCGGTTGTTTCGTCATCGACAACGGGGTAGTCAAGGGCTATTTGGGACTGGAGGGAATCGACCCATTTCTGATCGAATATCGGTTCGGCGAAAAGCCCGGCCTGCCGTATTTCTATCTTGTTGTCCGGGTCATAGAAATATCCCGGATCAAAGGAATAGGCTTGCGAGGGGGTTATGCCGTTTTCGGAGAAGGACTTTATGACCTGCGTTCCCAGGCGGATTCTTTCAAAACACAAATCCTTCTGGGCCACCAGGAAGGTCCCGTACCAGTCCAGCCGCTCGCCGTCGGTTCCCGATATTTTCATGTAGGGGCCGGAGAGGAAATAGGGCGCAAAATTATGCCGCCCCAAAAGGACGGGCGCGGCCTGCCCCTCTGCCTGGGCGTTTTTGGCGTTGTTGATAAAGGGGATTGTTTCCGTCTGTTTGGTATTGGTTTTCGCGTTTGATTTTTCCAATGCCTCATTCAGTTCTTTTGCTTCTTTTGCGGCAACAATGCTGGAATATATGCCGCCCGTCAGGACGCCCAACACCACGTCTCCAAAGACGCTCCCGGTCGATTTTCCCGGATATTCCTGTATCAGAATTATGTCGTCCTCGCGTACAACATAATCGGGGCCGATCTCTTCCCCGCCCCTGAAGGCTTTTACATAATCCCAGCGCAGATCGAGGTTGTCGCGGATTTTCCCGGTGAAGGTATATGTTTCTTTACGGGTGTCCAGCCCCCTGATGACGTTAATCAAACCCATAGTACCCCCTGACCGGCAGCGCCCCCATGTCGTCAACGCATACGCCGTCGCGCAAAGTCACGTGTATCATTCGTTTTTCGTCTATCGTGTAGCCCAGGTGCAGGCGGCCTTTTTCCTCCATCTCGACAACACAATCCTTTTCGCACCGGTCCAGTTTATGGACCTTCATAGATTCCGCCAGACTCATCAAAGCGGGATCGCTCTTTTCGTACCACACGTCCGGTATGGGCGTCCCCCGGCGCCGGGCGATGAGCCAGATCAGCCCGAAGCAGTCGAGCCCTGTTTCGTTCCGCCCGTGGGGTTTGTAGGATATGCCGATCAGATCCGCCAGTTCCATGCCTATTCCACCAATGAAACCGAATCGAGCGCCCAGGGATTTACCACCATCTGTAAACGGCCGTCCTCCCCGAGGTTCCAGGTGACCCGGTCCCCGTCCCAGCTTATCGTGCCGTACCGGTGCCTCAGCTGGGCTATCTTCCTGATTTTTCTGCCTTCCGTTTCCTGGCCGTCCAGAACAACCGCCTTGACGATCAGCTCTATCCGCTCATCGGCATTGTCCAGGAAATTGAGCAGGTTATTGTATGGCAAAGCGGGATCGCCGGATTCGGTGTCAATCTCAAGGCTTCCTCCGCTCTGTATCCCGTCCTGCGTCACGGGCGGGGTGTACGTCATCGCAACGGCTTTGTACAGCGTATTTTCAAAGGTTACGTCGGTTTGGTTGTTGGTAAAATACAGGGATTCAAACCCCGGAAATTTTATCTCTATAAGTACCGGCAGGGTGTAGCCGCCGCAAAGCTGGAACAGCCGGTAGAAATCGTATATGTCCATCACCCTATCTCCTGGAGGCTGAACGTGGCCGTGACTATTGCCCTGGTGTCGGAATATTGCAGGGAGCCGGGAATAAACTGATAAATCCCCGTTTCTCCGGGGGATTGTATGCGCGGGAAATAAAACGGCAGTATTCCGTAACGCAATCCGTATTCATACCAGTATATGAACTGCATATATTCGGTGTTGTACTTACCCGTTGTAACGATACGCTGGCTGTCAAGTTCGATGCTCAGGCTGTAAATCTTAGGGACAAAATTATTTTTAAGGTACAGCCGTTCTTTCCCGCTGTTAAACCTGAGGGACTGGACGTAATTCTCGTCGTAGGACGTATTCCCTTCGATTGACAATTCCTTATTGACGTAGGGGTTCCAGTTTATGACCGTCATTCTATTATTATGCCCCTGTCGCGGGATTCTTTCCGTGCTATTCCCCGGTCCAGTTCGCCGGAACCGTACATGGTGTTCACTTCGTCCCGTATGATCATGTGCAGGGCCCCCCGGTCAAACACGGGTTTCTCCACCCTGGCGCCGGATGAATAGTTTTTTACGTCTACGTTCAACGACACGCCGTCACCGCCGCCGTTGCCGTGGGCAAGCTGCGCTATGGCGGCCATGGTGTTCTGAAACTGGGAGGGGGTAAGCACCACTTCCCCTGCCTTGAGCACCGCCGGGACCTCCTGGCCGGACGCGCCCTGGGCCACTCCGCCCTGGTGGAACCGGGGGGGCTTCGGCTTCGCGGCGACAACAAGGGCCACGTTCAGGGCCCCGAGCACGGCGGCAACAATAGCTCCCGGCGGGCCGCTTTGTGCCTGGGCAGTCAGGACGCCCAGCGCCGCCTGGCCGTTGGCAAGAATGATGTTCATGGCATATTGGGCCACATCCGCCTTGTATTTATCCATGGCGGCCTCGCGCCGCAACTCCTTTTCCCTTTTCTCCCGTTCCTCGTCGCTCTGGACCATCTCGTCGTTTTCCCGCAACTTTGCCTCAAGCTCCGCGTCAATGACACTGTTCCAGATGGAAAAAAGGCTGTTCGCCGCCTGGGTAAAGGCGTTAAGGTAATCGGAAGCGTTTTGCTTTAATTGTTCCCATTTTGTTTTGTCCAGGTTTTTGATTTTCTCGTTGGTGTCTTCTTCAATCGCGACTATTTGATCATCCATTTCCTGATAAATAAGCCTCCGCGCTTCCGTATACTGGTTTTCGGCCTGGATCATGGCCTGTTTCATGGCCTCGTCTTTTCCGGCCGCCAAATTCAAAAGATCTTTGTTTTTATCAGCCTCGGCGGCAAGCAGTTGGTTATTTTTTTCTTCCGGGGTCAGCCCTTCGGAGATGGTAATAACCTGCCCGGGGTATATTATGTCCGGATTTTTTATTTCTTTATTGAGGGCCAGGATCGCTTTTATCGTTGTTCCGTACTTTTGGGCAATATCTTTTAACGTATCGTCTGTCTCTGCCCTGTACGTTTTCTGTTCTGTTGTCGCCTGCTTGTTTATTTTTTCGACGGTTAGCCTGTATTTTTCTTCAACTTCCCTGTTGTGGTCCGCTATCCACTCAGTCTGTTTCTCCTTGTTTTTCTGTAATTCTTCCCATTCTTTCTGGGTCTTGCTGATCTTGTCATCCGCGGTTTGTTTAGCCATCAGTTTTTCATGTTCCGCGGCGTTGTTGATTGCCGTAACCGCCGCCGCCTCTCTCTGTCTCTGGGTGTCTGTCCAGAACGGAAGAAACCATTTCTGATAGTCTTCCATGGCCTTTTTTTCCGCATCCGACAGCTTTTCCGAATTCCTCTGGTTTTCCGAATCCTTCGCTTCCTTGACGGCGCTTTCGTATAGGGATGACGCCGAACCGGCAAAGTTTTTCTGCGCTTTGGCCAAATCCTCAAGCCGTTTTTTCTGCGCTTCGGCTAAATCCTCAAGCCGCCTTTTCTGCGCCGCGGCGGTCATCTGCTCGGCGCGGTACTGGTCCCAGCTTGCCTGCAACGCCCGGCGGCGTACCGTATCCTCCTCGGCGGTCCCGTCGATGAGTTCCCGGAGTATCTTGAGCTGGTTCCCGTAAGCCTGGACCTCGGCGTCAAGGAGTTCCTTCCGGACCTCAAGGCTGTCCACCGCCCTGTCTTCCAGTTCGGCCTTTTCGAGTATTTCCTGTTTCTGGCGTTCCAGGTTTTTCAGGTTGTCTCCCTGCAGCCTGTCCGCGGCCTCGACATCCAGTTGGGCATATTCCGCGCGGAGTTCGGCGAAGGTCCGTTTTTCCTCCTCCCCGGCATCGCCGAACTCTTTAATCAGCGCCGTGTACGCGTTGACACGGGCGTTGAGGATTTGTTTTTGGATTTCTTCCGACTGGATGTTCTTCCCTTCCAGTTTGGCTTTTTTGGTTATGAGGGCGATTTCCTGTTCAAGGGCTTTTCTGATTTCCTCGCGCTTATTGGCTATAGTTTCCTGCCGGGCAATTTCGTCTTGCTGAGGTTTGTTGTCATCGGCTTCACTGATCTTTTGTTCAGCGTTCCAAGCCATCTGTTGTCTAATACTCTCCATAATAAATTCAAGTTCTTTTTTACGCTGGTCAAACGTCTGTCCGCTTTGTTCTAAACGATCTCGTATAGAATTCATTTCCCGCATTTCTTGAGGCGATAGTTTCCTAGTCCCAATTGTGTCAATTAAATCAAGCTCATGTTGCAATACGACAATATTCTGTTCGGAATTCCATCTCCGCCGCTCGTCTCTTTGCTCTTCAAATCTTATGTTTCGCTCATGTTCCTTGATTTTTTTTTCATAAATATTTGCCTCGGCAATACCGGCATCCTCCATCATCCTGTTTAATTCTTCTATCGCCTGTTTTTCGGCGTTTATCTTTACCGTTGCCTC
>JAITBO010000348.1 GCA_031283505.1 Treponema sp.
AACCATTTTATAAAATCTGAAAAGGTCCTGGAGGTGTCTTTTTCCTTTGAAGCCTGCTCCGAGGCCCCGGGCTATGATAATGACTGGCCCAGCGATATTACGGTCTGGATAAATCACCAAGAGGTATTCACCTTCCGCAGCGCCGGAGATTATGGCGATAAACGGGGTATATACAACCCTGATTGGTGGCCGGACACTTCCACCCAATATGGAGAACTCCACCGCCTGGAAATTTCCGCCCAGGGTTGTTTCGGTGACGGAAGGAAATCATCGGATCTAACACTGGGGGATATTGGTATCTCCGAAAATGAATATATCTCATTTAAAATCGGGGTAAAAAAAGACAGTGAATATCCCGGCGGCTTGAACCTTTTTGGGGAACACTTCGGTAATTATCGCCAGGATATTACGATGACTGCGAAATTGGAGCGATAACAGAGATATTAAGAAAAGGAACCCACATTGTTATATGCTTTTTACCACTGTCAACAAGTTAAGGATACCATATCCTACAGGAAACAAGTGGGGGGTAGCGGAATAACCGCTTACGCGGTTATTTTCGGAGTTTGCGCATGGGGCGTCGTATTCTTTATCTTTCGGAATCCGCGCGCTCCCCTTTTTAACTTTTTGACATGGAGCCGGTTTCAAAACGCGGTTAACGGGTTGGTATGGAATCAGCAAAAACGAAAGAAGAAATTTGCGGCGCCGCTCTGGATGCGGGGTTTGTCCGCGCCCGGATTCTTGCCCCTTTTGAGCCGGATTCCCGCTCCGGCGCGGGGCCGGGCCGCCCTGTTCCGGACAACCGCCGTCTAGGGGCGCCTTCCCTGTTGATGGCGGCTTTGCCCTATGGAAACCAGCCTCCGGACGGGGAAGCGTCCCCGGATCAGGCAATACCACCGGGGGCCTGCGGTATTGCCTCCTTTGCCCGGCGGAACTACTACCGGGAAGCGGTCCTGCGCTTACAGATTCTGGCGGCGGATTTCCGTGCCCGCTACGGCGGAAGGCGTTCCGGTTACCGCATCTTCTGTAATTCACCTGTGCCGGAAAAACCGCCCGCTATCGCCTGCGGCCTGGGCGCTCCGGGGCGGAACAGCCTCGTCATCACCCCGGAGGCGGGGTCCCTGGTTGTCATCGCCGCCATGACCCTGCCCATGGCGCTGGAAACGGACGGCCCGGTTGCCCCTGCCGCCGGGGACGAGGCGTTCCCCTTTTGCGGGGCCTGCTGCCGGGAACGGCCCCCCTGTAAGGCCGCCTGCCCTACGGGAGCTGTCCGGGGGGACGACACGATAGACACGGAACGGTGCATTCAATGGTATGCCTCGGGGAACGGCGCAACTGTACCGCCGGAGGTTGTCCGCCATTGGGGAAGGCGGCTTTACGGTTGTACGGCCTGCCAGGATGCCTGCATCCGAAACCGTAGATACATTCCGCCGGCTCAGACCCGTGAAGGCCCGCTCCCGGCATATATGGACTGCCGGGAACTGATGGCGGCTTCGGACGAGGAACTAAACGCCCGGTTCAAAGGCACGGCTCTGGGGCTCTCCTGGCTGGGCCCCGAAGGGATCAGAAGGAACGCCCGGATCGCCTGGGAGCAAGACTGCGGTCAAACGCCCGGATAAGCCCGGAGAATCCGCTACTTCTTGGAAGATGTCTTTCTGACGCCCTGGGAAATCCGGTTCCTGATGTCGCTCAGGGCGGCTCTTGCGGCTTGCCCCTTTTCAAGAGCTTCCTGGGGCCTGGACGCAACGGCGGCCTCCGCCTGGGCAATGGCGCTGCGGACATCTTCTATGTCCCGGCTAAGGGCTTCGTAATCAAGATTAAGATTGTTTTGTTCCGCGTTGGAGAGAAGACCCTCGGTTTCGGCAAGAGAATTTTTTACCGAGGCGATCAAGCTGGCCGCTTCTTCCCTGGCCCGTTGTGCCGCAGCCCGTCCGTCGCTGATGGCTTTTTCGGCGGCGCTGACGGCTTCGGCGGCGTATGATTTGGCGGCGTCATACCGCTTGGCGTCTGCTTCCTGCTTCATCTTGAAAACAGCATCCCGGGCGCGGTTTAGGGAAGTTTCGCCAAAGGTTACGGCGTCGGGATCGTTTTCCGCACGAATCAATGCCTCCGTAGCGGCTGCCATTTCTTCAGTTGGGGGCTTGGCGCATCCTCCCAGAAACATAATGCATCCCAAAACCGAAAGGCACATACACAGTTGTATAACTTGCTTTTTATTCATCTTTTATCTCCTGTTATACTTAAAGTATAAAACATTATGAACCTATTTTTTAATACCTCTGCTAAAAAATGGCGGCGGATATTCCACCGGTAAAGCCGGAATGAAATTCATCCGAAATTCAGAATACCTAAAGTTATGGCGGTATATCAAACATCTCAAAAAGCTCTTTTAAGGTTTCTCCTGTCTTTATGCGCCGCCGCCGGCGTCCTGATTTTCCTGTATTTTTACCTTTCCGGTCCCCGTTTGGGGCCTCATTATGATTATCTGATGCGTTACCGTTCTCCGCCGCCTGTTTCCCGCGAGTTGGCGATTATCGAGGTAGAGCCCGCCGCCAGCGGTTTTATTGAACCCGATGCCGCATCCGCTATCCTTATGACCCTGGCCGAATTGGATGTCCGCGGACTGGCGGTTCAGATTCCTGTTTTGGGGGTTTCCGAAGCTGGCAGTCCGGTGGAAAACGTCTTACCGGACCGGCTGGATGAAGAATTTGCCCTTCTGGCCCGGAATATCGAAAATTTGTTCCAAGCCATTTTGATGGGGTCGGTTATGCCGGAGGAAGCGGAATACTACGTGGATAGCTTGATCGAGCTTTCGGAACGGGGAAAAGAACGGCTCCTTGCAGCCCTGGTTCGCAGGGACGATGCGGGAATGCGGCGTATGGAACAAGCGGCCTCCGTCCTGGGTAATGTGTGGGAAGCCGGAGATGTCCGCTTTTCTTCCGGCAAAACCCCGGTCCACGGTTCCGGTCTGTATTCCCGGTCAAGAGCCGATCCGGACGGAGTATTCCGCAGGATGTACCCTTTGGAGCCGGACCTCAGGCAAGGTCCCGGCAGGGCGGAGCACGTAGTTTACGCCATGCTGAACCGGTACCTGGGGCCGTCGGAGGTTGAATACCGGAACGGCGTCCCCCTGCTCCGTTTCAAGCGGGAAGGATTCCTCCGGGACATAGCCTTGGACAGCCGGGGGGCCATACTGATAGAACGCCCCCGAGGGGATGAAGGCTTCAGGCGGCTTTCCCCGGAGGTTTTTGCGGAATATGAAAAGGCGGACCGGGAACTCGCCCTTTTCCTGGATACCTTGAGGGAACAAGGCTATTTTGCCTATCTTGCGCCGGAAGCATACCCTACTATTTTATACCGTTATTCCTATATGCTCCGGGAGGAACTTCTTGAATATACAGGAGAAAATCCATTTGAGGACCTAAAAGTCCGGTGGCTTGACGCACGGTCCGGGTATTTACGGAGTCTGGCGGATTTTGTGAACGGGCCTTCGGAAGCAAACCTGGTTATGAGCTACGAGGAACGCATCGCCGCTGAAAATATAGAGACTGCGGAACTGCGCCGGCTGGTTTCCCTGAGGAATGACCTTATTGCCACCTTTGCCGAATTCCGGGCAAAGTATGATGAATTTATCCGCATCCGGTCCGGCCTTTCCGCAGCCCTGGCAGGTTCTTTCTGCATTCTGGGACCTGCGGCGCCTGTTCCGGCGGCTTCCCCGGGGGCCGGGTCTTTGTTTTACGACGCCGGGGAACCGGTACCTTCGGACACAGAGGCTTCCGCCATTCTTGCAAACGCCATCCTGTCCGGCAGGGCCATTGCGGTTCCTTCGGGACAGTACATCCTTTTTTGGTCTTTGCTTATCGTCCTCCTCATCCTTTTTTTGATCAGAAAGCTGAATCCCCTTCCGGCTCTGATCCTGGGCTTCTTCATGACGAGCCTGGCGGCGGCGGTATTTTCCTGCGGGTTTATCTTTACCCAGTATTGGTTTGATCCCCTCATCCCGGCGGGAAGCGCTGCGGCGGGGGTACTTGTGTCTTTCCTGTATATCTTCTGCATGAAACGCCGGAATGAGGCGGTTATACGCAGGATCTACGGCGGCGCGGTCGGGCCGGTATACCTCAAGCGCCTTGTCCGTGCCGGACGGCCGCTGGCCGGAGAGACGATACCGGCCAAGGCCGCAATCGTGGCGATACGTCAAGGGGATCTCCTGACAGTCGAAAGTACCAAAGATCCTCTGGACAGCGCCGGAGGAATATTGACCTTTCGGGAAACGGCGGCGCGGCTTTTCAGGAAGGTTGGAGGCGCCGTTGTTGGGATAGACGGAGACCTGGCGTTGATTGCGTTCGGTTCGCCTTTGGAACGAATAGCCATGCGGCGTATGAAGATGGAAATACCTTACGATGATGATAGTCAGGCCCTGGGCAGCCATAGTCCGGCAGCCAAGGCGGTAGGATTCATCCTGGACCTCCTAAAAGAAACTCCGGAAGCCTCCGCCTGGCGTTTTGGTATAGATGTTGGGGACTGCGCCTTTGGCTATTCAGAACTTTCGGGTTACGCCGCCTTTGGCCGCCCGATAGTCCGCGCCCGCATCCTCTCCGGCCTCGCTTCCCGCTACTACGCCCGCATCCTGGTCACCGCAAGGGTAAGCGAAAGCATAGACGGATTCCTGACCCGTAAGCTGGACGCTATTGCCGACACCGCAGGTAAGGAAACATTTTACGAAATACTCACCACCTGAGTTCTGATTTTTAACCGGATAAAATTTGTTTTCAAAATAAAAGATATATGTTTTAATTTGGCCATGAGCACTATTAAGCAGATTGCGAAAATCGCAGGGGTAAGCCCAAGCACAGTTTCCAATGTCCTCCAGGGGCGTACCCACAAGATGTCCAAAGAAACCCTGGAACGGGTACGCCAGACGCTTAACGAAAACAACTATGTATCCAATATGAGCGGCAGGATGCTCGGACGATATGGCTCAAAGCTCATCGGGGTGGTGATGAATTTTGACCGGCGGGACGAAGTTAACGCCATGCAGGATCCTTTTTTGGGCGGGATCATCGGGGATTTGGAGCACGAGATACGAAAAGCCGGGTATTTTATGATGCTTTATATTTCCTGCAATGTGGAAGAAAGCCTGAGAATGGCGGTGTCCTGGAATGTGGAGGGCCTTATAGCTACGGGGTGTAATGCCGGTAGCTGCCGCAAATTTATGGAACAGGCTCAGAAATTGCAGATACCTATAGCCTTTATTGACGGCTATTATTATGATGACGAATTCCCTTTTGTCAATACAGGGCTTCAGGATTGGGCGGGCGGTTATGTAATGACCAGGTATCTGATTCAACAGGGGCACAGGAAGATCGCTTTTTTGGCGGATGCCCGGGAGCCTATAGGGGTTGATTACGAACGTTTGCGGGGATGTAAGAAAGCCATGGAAAATCATGGGTTCTTTTTTGCCTCCGGAGATTACGTCTATTTAAGTTATAACGCCAGGGAACGCCGCAAAATATTGAAAACTTTTATGAAGGAGCGGCTGCGTAATTATTCCGTCCTCTTTTTTGCGTCTGATTATCTGGCCTCCGAGGGCGTCAACTTGTTCCAGGACGAAGGCTTACAGGTTCCCCGGGATATATCTGTTGCGGGATTTGACGACAACATTTTTGCCCTTACGGTCCGGCCCCGGCTTACCACGATCAAACAGGACATATCCCAAAAAGCATATTTTGCCGTACAGCAGGCGCTCGCCCTGATCCGGAAAGTCCCGCTGGAACCGGAGCAAAGGATAATCCGTCTGCCTGTGTCTCTGGTCATCAGGGACAGTGTGGCAACGGTCAACTAAACTGCCCCGGCGCGCACACCTCTCCTGTGCTCTAAACTTGAAAAAAACACCGTTTGATAGGCTCACGCAAAAACAGCTTGACAAAATCGTTGATAAAAACAACAACCGACCGCGCAAGGTTTTATGCTGCCTGACTCCTTACGAATTTTTTCGCCGTAAAATTCGCACTTCAAAAAAAATTCCGAGTGTCATTTACCATTGGATTAAAAGATAAAGAAGAAATCAATAAAACGTTTAACAAACTTGTTGAGAGTGGAGAGATTGAAATGAAACTTGGGAAAACGTTTTTCAGCGAATTATTCGGTATGGTAACTGATAAGTTTGGGATTATTTGGCAAATAAGTAAAATACCTGAGCCTGTTCCAAAAACGTGCGCGTTTAGCGCACAGTCAATTAGTTTTGAAACAGGCTCACCTGTCCAATAAGATTTTCACAAGTATAAGAAAGTGAAAATACTGTAGAGGAAAGCAAAAAACGGCGCATAAGTGGACGGTATGCGCAATTTTTTCAAATTTTTTTTGAAAATTATATTGACACTAAAATGAAATCATCATAGAATATGGCAAATTATGCCATGCGCTACGCGCAGTAGACAGGATTTATGGAAAAGTATCTGTTGTATATATTGTTAATAGCCGCTCTTGCAAACGCAAACGCGCAAAGCCGCGCGCCCAATGACGGGCAGGCAGCCTACTATAAACAAACAGGCGTGGTAAGGAACGGCGCAAGAACCGCAGGGGACAATACAGGGCAGTTTATCTCTTTATACCTTTGCGGGATGTTATGATTCAAACAATCAGAGGCATGAAGTCGGCAACGGCTTTCTCGCCTATAAAGGACTGCAAAACGATATGCACGCCTATAACGGAAGAAGTTATTGGGGAGAAAACACCGCTTACTATTTTTCCGCCGATTTCAACCGTTTGAATATATACGCGCCGGACGGACTTATTTACGTGTATGAAAAAGCAAGCGCCCCCGCGGGCGTGGCAACATCCGCGAAAATCTACGTGAAACCGGTTGAACCCCGGCGGGAAGAAAACGCGGTCATCGCCGGCCCCGATCCAATATATACGGATAGATCGGATAACCGGCAAATTATACCCCCGCCGCCCCCATCCCCGCCCGACCATACTGCGGAATTGCGGAGGATGCAGGAACGCTATACCCGGTTGAAGCAGCTCAAAGCGCGGGAAGAACAGCGGCTCGAAGATACGTATCGGCCCGTCATTGACAGCGGCATTGCGAAAGGTTATTTTGACAACCGGAACAGTATCCGCGAAACAATACGTTTATATGAACGCCAAATGTCGGACATACAGCGGGAAGCGCGGAACGTGGGCGGAAGCGTGTATTAAGTTTTAATTAAGGAGCAAGAGATGAAAAAGACGGCAATGGTAATCGGTTTGATAGTATTGGCGGTGTCGGGCGTGTACGCGCAGGTAAGCGTTGCGGGACAGACAGTACGTTACAAGTATGTTGCAACGATTACCAAAGAGACCGGTGTAAGAAGTAATAACCGGAATTTTAGTGATTGGTGGAGTGCTGATTCTATAATGTATATTACATTTACCAGCAATTCATGTTATGAATCAGATGATAAAGGAATAGCAAAAGGGCAAAGAAAAGGAAGACTTTTTAAAGACTCTTCAGACTATGGCATAGGTATGATGGATGAGCATTATAGCGGAACATATAGATATCAAAGAGAACAAAATAACCTTTTTACTTTTATGGAAGAGGTAACAATAGAAATAAATTCGATGACTATTGTTAATCCATTTCCCCAACGAAGCCAAGAAAAAGAAAAACGATACATAAATTTCTCAAAAGATTACAAAGTATTAAACATTGACAGAGGTGCAACTGTTTTTGTATACAATCGGGAAGATCCAAAACCACCAGAAGCGCCAAAACCGCAGCCGCCTGTTCAATTATGGGAGTAACCGAGGGAGGCGGTTCTCAAGGACCACAAGCGCCCGACCAGTTATGGTAGGGGTAACAGGCCAGGAATTTGCTAAATTATTCACTTCTTTTTAGCCTTTCGGAACACTCCCCCGAAAGAATGACAAAAAAATAGTGTGGAAGGAAAAAACTGCGCATAACAGGACTGTTTACGCTTCGCCGCAGTAGCGGCTCGGGGTTTCGTTCGCCTAGGTCATTCCGCTACGCTCCATTCCCACGGCTCACTACACCCACAGTTTGCCAGCC
>JAITBO010000349.1 GCA_031283505.1 Treponema sp.
GGCCAGAAAGCACTCCCGCCACCGCCGCCAAAAATAAAAATAGAGAAGGGGAAGATACTGGTTGACGGCATAAACATTTTGAACTTCCCGGACGCGCTGCCGGAGCCGGAAAAGGAAACGCTCGGAAAATACCTCTCGGAGGTCTACGCCATACGCGCTGCGGGGAACGAGCCTTTGATTGTCGAAGCCTATGATGAACGCGAGGCCCGTGCCCTAAAAAACAGAATAGCGGCCCTGCTTAAAGAAATTCGATCCAGCCGCTAAATGGGGATCACCCGGAAAAACCGCAGAACCTTGAAAGCCACGAAGCACAAAATAATCACACCGGCAGTAATCAGGATTGCCAACAGCGTATTGCGCTGACCCTTTACCGTTTTAACTTCTTCCCTTAATCGGGAATTTTCCGTGTCCTTTATGGAAAGCTCTCCAGTCATGGATGATTCATACTCATTAAATTTCTGGTCCTGTTTTCTGACAGTTTCCCTCTCCGCCGCCAGCAACCGGTTAAGGTCTTCAATATCTGTCTGATGGACTTCGGCTTCGGCCCGTGCTGATTGTACTTGGGAGAGCCAATAAATACGGTCTACTTCCCCGGCATCTGGGGCCGTGGCTATTGCTTCTTCAAGCTTGGTCAAATCTTCCACCAGTTCCCGGCCCCGGTCTTCAATTTTTTGTCCGGTAACGGCAATATCCGCCTGTTGCCGGTATAGTTCCCCCTGAAGTTCTCGGTATTCCCCGGCGCTTTCACTAGGTGGAGGAACAACCGTCCCGGTGGAAGCGCAAGCGGCAAGCAGGACGGCGGCAAAAATAATCGGTATGTACCGTTTCATTTTTTCAGCCCCGCAGCGGCGCTGATAATTTCCTTTATGTCAGTCCAGGTGGTAAAGAAGAAAAGGACAATGGCCGCCACAAGGCACATCCCGCCCGGCAGGAACACAAACCAGCCGTTCACGGAGTATTTATAGGCCAGATAGAATAACGGCAGCGCCGCCAGTATCAGGATAAACGCCGCTATTCTCCGGGCAGAGAGGGGCCCCGGCCTCCCATCTTCTTTGTCCGCTTCTCTCAAAAAACTAAGCATAAGGTTAATCCTCCTATTTATAAAAGAAATGTCCCCACTTTGCGACAGGGTTACCAACTGGTTTTATCCAGTTTATAAATTTCCCAAAATCCACCTTTATATCGTTCCCGGAACCTTCCCAATCATTTAGGGTGTTCCCATAGGGATCATCCCAGATAATTGAATCGGGGGGGCATATCTCGTTACCCGGCCATTCCGCGCCAACCATGCAGACGATATGACCAAGAGGCTTTGCTTTTTTTGTAGGGTATCCGGGGAATGTGCCGCTTATTACAACCGGGTGGCCCGCTAAAAGCTCTGCCAAAATATCGTTTATTTTTCTGACCGTACTGAATTTGGTTACTTCCCTGCCCATCCACCTGTTTGTATATTCCGAAAGTTCGGCGTGTATTTCCGGATTTTTCCCGTGACCCTCGATAAATTTCCGCAAATTATCTTCTGGTTGCTCACATTCTCCCTTGGGGAAGTGATACCCCAGATAATCCAGAGCCATAACCATTGACGTAACATTACAACTTTCCAAGGGCTTTACAAGGTTATTCCGCTGTGAATAATTTGTTTTTCCCGTTGATACGTTTATAATCATACATTCCTCCCCTAGCTTAAAGCCGCCAAATAATCCTGATTTCTCTTTAACGGAACATCAACGTGTTTTATGCGCCGAATCTCCGTTTTGAAAAGCGGCTGATCCGCTTTATACTTTGCGATTTTTTCCTCTATCCGGGACTTAATAACCCGCAAGAATTCAGACATGACCCAATCCACGGCGGCGAAAAGCTGCTGTTCCACAAGAGAGAATTCAGGGTATTTGAGACCGCATTTTAATCCCAGTGTCAGCCGGTAGGTGTGGTCATATTCATTCCGTATATCATCTTTGAGCCGTTTAATATACGCCTCCCTGCCGGATGTTTTCAGTCGGTTTTTCAAATCGTTGTAATTCACCCGGTTATACAATTCTTTTTTTATGGCTCCCATGAACCTGAAAACTGGAAATTCACACTCCGAACCAGAAAAGAACGTAGTAATTTTACGGTCTATCTCCTCAATTTTTACAATTAAATCGGCGTGTAAATTAGCGTCTACTTCGTCCATGAATTTTTTTAGTTCCATGCCCAAATCATTATCATCACGGATTCTTATTTCCTCCTCTTTGGACTGGCGGAGTTTCTCGTCCACTTCATCACGAAGACCTCCTATTTCCACAGGGCCAAACTTACCCTTAAAACCATGCGCCATGAGAAAGATAGCCGTACCCAAAATAGAAAGAATGATCACGGTGAGAAAAATCCAGCCGTACAGTGGTAAACTTGATAACCAGCCCATTACGCCTCCTGTGTATCCGCCATGTGCCCTTCGGCAAACAAAAAGCCCTCTATCGCGAGACTTTCCCAAGTCCAGCGATAGAGGGCTTCCGTATTTCGGCCAGCCAAAATCTACAGTAAAGTATATCTCATCCTGAAAAAGATGTCAAACATCCCCTCCGGCAAGGGGACATTTTTAGGCGGCGTAATTCTCCGCGCTTAGTTCAGCTAACCGTGCCCGGATTTCGTTTATCCGGTTTCTGCACCACTGGCGGCGCTGGTGGAGTTCCGGGTCAGCATCCGCCAAGACTTGACCGGTTTCGGAAGCCTTGATGACCTTGTAATCCTTGCTATCCAGTTCGGATTGCAAAGTAGCTTCTTCAATGGTCAGGGTGCTGATCTCGTCTTTCTTGGCTTTTACGTCCTCGGGTTCCCCCAAAACTATCTCCCCTAAAGAGTTGATATATGCGGTACTTCCCGCTGCCTCCCATTCTCCAATCGTAACGGTCTTGTCCGGCTTCGAAATACCGTCAAGCTGCTCCATTGCGGCCAGATCCGTATGGAAAATGACCGCTCCGTTCTTCTTCGCTAAATAAACCGTCATGGTTTACCTCCCGATGCTATTGTATGATTCGATATGAACAAATCGGTATAGAGTTTGTCCATAAAACGAACACGGTGATACGCATTAAAGCGTTTTTTATAGTTGCCACGCCATGATTGGTATGCTGTTCGTAAATCTTTGAAGTCCATTTTTCCAT
>JAITBO010000400.1 GCA_031283505.1 Treponema sp.
AAACATCAGTTTCCGTCGAACCAAAGGTTCGCCAACAACCGTTAAAAAACAGCAAAATGTGGAGCATTTTGCAAGACTTGTACGGACTTTAGTCCACGACAACCAACCGGGTTGTCTCACCAAGTCCAGTGTATTTTTGAAATATGCCTACTATCAAATAAGGAACCCTCTTTACTTTACAATTTCCAGCCCCTCGCCCGCTGCCGCTGCCATAGGCTTCGGTACGGCCCGTCGTTGGCCAACAGTGCTTCGTGTTTCCCGCGCTCCACAATCCGGCCGCTATCCATGACTAGGATCTGATCTGCGTGTTTAATCGTGGAGAGCCGGTGGGCGATGATGATCAGGGTTTTGTCCTGCACCAGCTCGTTGATCGCTTCCTGGATACATTTTTCGTTATCCGGGTCAACACTGGCGGTCGCCTCGTCGAGCAGCACGATGGGCGCGTCCTTGAGAATCGCCCGGGCAATGGACACCCGCTGTTTTTCCCCGCCCGAAAGGGTCGAGCCGCCTTCGCCCACCACGGTGTCATAGCCCTCCGGCAAAGAGATGATAAAATCATGGCACTGCGCTTTTTTTGCCGCATCCACGATTTCCTCTTTTGCGGCATTGGGTTTCCCGAAGCGGATGTTATGTTCGATAGTGTCGTGAAAAAGGTAGACCCGCTGGAACACCATGCTGATATAGCGCAAGAGGCTGTCACAGGTCATCCCGCGCAGATCAAGGCCGCCGATTTTTACTTTGCCTTGCTGGGCGTCCCAAAACCGCACAATCAGATTGGCGATAGTCGTTTTTCCCGAACCGGAAGCGCCCACGAGGGCGGTCATGCTTTTTTCGGGAACGGTAAAAGAGATGTCCCGCAAGGTTTCCGTCCTTTCGTAGGAAAAGGTTACGTGATCGAATTCGATGTCGAATTTTTTAAGCTCCGTATCCTTCCCGTCCGCGTCGATAATCGGCACTTCTTTCAATTTTTCGTAGCGGTCAAGCCCCGCCTCCATAACGCGCATCATGGAAGCCGAAGTGGCAAGCCCCATGGCCGGCAGATATATCCGGAAGATGAACAGCGCTACCATCACCACCACCGGCAGCTCCATTTCCCCGCCCCAAAACTGCCAAAACGAGATAAACAGCGCCACCGCAATGGCAAAGGCGTAGCAATTCAAATAACGCGTAACCGGCTTCACCATAGCGGACTCAAAATCAATCGCATGACGACAGGCATCCTCAATGGACGCATCCATGCGTTTCGCCGCGTCCCCGGCCATACGCAGCGCCTTGATCACGGAGATACCTTCGGTATATTCAAGCACTGCGCCGGTGAGTTTCATCCCCTGTTCCTGCCGGATTTTTGCCTGCCCCTTGGTTACTTTCTCTATCTTTCCAAACGACACAAAGGCGAGGGCGCAGCCGGCAATAGACGCAAGGCCAGCCCGCCAGTCAACCCACAGAAGAAAGGCACAGGCAATCACGATGGACACGAGGCCGGTGATGACGTCTTCGAGCTTTGTCATGCCGTAATCTTCCGCAAAACTCAGGTCCCCGGTGATGACGCTCGTTACGTTGCCGATGTTACCTTCAGTGAAGTAACTCATGGGAAAACGCTTGAACAAATCGCCGATTTTGATGCGCTCCCGCGCCGCAACCCTGCAGGAGGCGTCGCTTTCCAGTTGGACAAAAATCCGGCGCAGGATCCAGCGGACAACCAGGGACGACAGTATCATAAAAAACGATGTCCACACATCGCCTGGGACAAGGGCTTCTTGAGTGATTTTGATGATGACAAGCCAGACGGCAAAAACCGGGACGTTTTGCAAAATCCCCTCAAAAAAACTGATGACCGTGGCGGTCTTGATTTTCCATGCGTCCTGCCCGGTAAAACGCAGAATGCGGGCGATAAATTTAAGCATGATCCCCTCCTATATCCCAGTCCATGGATTCAACATGGGCGTCCCATAGTTTTTTGTACAGCGCCGAGCGCGACAGCAGTTCCGCGTGTTTTCCCTGATCGGAAACATGGCCGTTTTCAAGCAGGACAATATTGTCCGCATCCATAATACTGGAAAGCCGGTGCGCCACGATAATGACGGTCTTGCCCGCGATAAGGCGGGACAGGGCTTCCTGAATCCGGTCCTCGTTTTCCGGGTCCGCGAAACTTGTGGCCTCATCAAGAATCACAATGGGTGCGTTTTTCAGCATGGACCGGGCGATGCAGATCCGCTGTTTCTGCCCACCGGAAAGTTTGTCCCCCGCAAAACCAGCCACGGTGTTGTAACCATCCTCCGTTTCCATGATAAAATCGTGGCACTGCGCGGCCTTTGCCATTTCCATCACCTCATTGTCGGAAGCGTTTGGCCGCCCGTAGCGGATGTTCTCCATAATCGAAACATTGAAAAGAAAATTGTCCTGGGAAACATAACTGATCATGTCCGCCAGCGCGTCCTGGGGAAATTCGCGGATGTCAACGCCGCCGACTTTGACCGCGCCCTTCCCCACATCCCAAAAGCGCATCACGAGTTTCGCTAGGGTACTTTTTCCCGCGCCGGATTCACCCACCAGGGCGGTAAGGGTATTTTCCGGCATAGCAAGGTTCAGGTTTTTGATAAGCTCCGTATCCTTGTAGGCAAAGGTAACATTCTCAAAGACAACGCCGTGGCCCACCGGCGGCGCTTTCGTTCCTGCGCCCATATCGGGAATCGCAAACATCCCCTCGATTTTCGACGCCTTGTATTTGAGCTGGGGGAACTGGGGGAGCAAGTTAATCAGCCGTATCGCCGGGACACCCATACCCATACCGAGGAGTAGAGACAATACCAGAGTGGAAAGGGACAGGGTTCCTCCCAAATAAAGCCGTACCCCCACAGGTACCATAAGGAGCAGCGCAGCGGGGAGCAGTACGATATAGGCCGTCATCCAGTTAAACGCCGCCTTGTACCAGGCCAGGGTCTCGTCGCGGTAACGGTCCACCGACTCACGGTACTTTTTGAAACTGCGGCTCTGCTGCCCAAAGACCTTGATTACCTCCATACCGGAGATGTATTCGATAATCGTGCCGGTCATGGTCTGGTTCGCTCCATACCATGCGTTCATACGCTTATAGCCGTCAATCATCATGAGCATTACGGGAATGAACCCCAGGACGATTGTAACCATTCCCGCCAAGCCCATGCGCCAGTCCACGATAAACAACGTAAGGGCCACAATCACCAAGGTGAACAGGTTGGCGAAACCCTCAGGAATAGCATGGGCGAGGATCAGCTCCATTTCTTCAATGTTCTCGACAAAGTTTTTCTTCGCGCTCCCTGTACCGTAGGACTGTATGTCTCCCATGGACATTTTGAGCATCTTCTCCGCGACGCGGCGGCGCATTCCCGCAAGGGTCAGGTACGCCAGCCGGTGCGACGCGTCAAGGCCCAGCCCGTTCAGCCAGTTCCTGAGCCACAGGCAGACGAATACCGCTGCCACCATCCCCAAGAGCCACGAGAAGGACAGCGCTGCCCCGCCCAGAAAGCGGCCCAGAACTTCGCTGGTGATAAAATAGGGCGCAACGGAAAACAACACCGAAACCGTCAGGAGTGCCGCGGCCCGGTTCATAAGGCGTTTGTTACTGCCCGCATAGGACAGCACCCGGAATAGTTCTTTCATGGTAAGCTCCTTTTTGCGCCGCCTTTATCAACAGGCGGGTTGTTGGACAAGCGGTTCCCCTTTACTTTCCCCACCCTGGCGCTGACGCAGACCCGGCCCTTGCCCTTGGCGTTTATGTTCACCTCGACAAATCCCGCTTCGGTCAAATATTTTCGGAAATCAGATGGGGAAAAGGTTTTCAGGTCCAGTTTTTTTACCCAGAACTGATAGGGCGCTTCCCCTTCTTCCGGCATGTTCATCTCGTTGCAGATAAAAAAAACGCCCCCTGGTTTCAGCACCCGTCGGACCTCCTCAATATCCCTGGCAAAATTCGGCCAAAAATAAATCGTCTCAAAGGCAGTAACCACATCAAAACTGTTGTCGGACCAGGGGTTCTCCGACACGCTGCCCAGCCGTATCTCTGCCCGCCCCGCGCAGACCGCCCTCCGGTTCAGCTGCCTGGTTTTTTCCACGCAGACCTCCGAATAATCAAGACCACAGACCCGGCCCTCCAGCGCCCGTTTCAACATCCGCGCCACATTTTTGCCGCCTCCACAGCCGATGTCCAGAATATGATCCCCTGGCTTGATGGCAAGATGGCTCAAGCCCCACCGGGAAACCGGCCCGTGCCCCCAGTTCATCGCGGAAATCAAAAACCATCCGCCGGCCCCCTGGGGCTTGCGAAAACTTTGCCAAAATTGTTCAAACAGAGGATCCCCCTTGTTTGTCATACAGGAAGGACAGCGCCGTCCTGCCCAGAAAGCAGCCCAGAACTTCGCTGGTGATAAAATAGGGTGCAATGGAAAACAGCACGGAAACCGTCAGGAAGGCTGCAGCCCGCATAGGACAGCACCCGGAATAGTTCTTTCATAGTAATTTCCTTTTTGCCGGCTATGCCGGACATTAATGTTATATCAAGCTAACTATAGTTAGTCAAGGGAAGCTCCGGATTTTGACAAAAAATCCGTTCACCTTCGCTGGTTTGTCCCTGCACTTGAGGTACCTCTTATAAGACCGCGCCGTTTTGCGGCGTTCCTTCCGTATGGCACCTGTATCCGTTCATACAGAAGTATTTTGTTAATGGAGTCATGGTAGGTTCCCTTAAAGGATGAGCCCGGAAAGGATAACCGTCTGATGGAAGATATTCAAAACAGAGGGAAACCAGGGTAAAAAACGTCGAAGCCGAGGTTAAAAACTTTGAGCAAGTTGTATCGACGGGTGTTCAGTTGATAACACGGCGGCGTTATCGGCCTATAGTTTTTTGCCCCATGAGCCGTCCATCCGTGGCTTCCATGATGAAAGGGCGTTACCGCTCTTCGTTTAACTTTTCATCGAACTCACGTTAAATGCGAATGTACCGTCTCGAACGGTTTTGACGAAGGTGCTTTTGGCGTCCAGGGTAACGGTTCCTGTAGCCCCGAAGAAACCGCTGGTCTTGGCAATAGCGTCCCGAATCTTGACCGGGTCTGCAGAATTGGCCCGGGTAATGGCATCCAGCGCAAGAAGATAGCCGTCATAGCCCAAGGCCGTTACTGCCGCAGGTTCTTTGTGGTACCGGGAACGGTATTCCTCATGGAGGTTTGAATTTTTTAAAAAAGTCCTGAATTTCACGGATTTCAGCCCTAACGCTTTAGTGGTAACCGTACAATAAAAGATTTGCGCATTTTGGTTGCCCTCTACGGTCTAATCCGCGAAAATCCCGGTTAATTCAT
>JAITBO010000097.1 GCA_031283505.1 Treponema sp.
GCGAAGCCGTCGATCCGGAAGAACTCATCATGGGCCTAACCGTACTCTTTAACATCATGCCCGAGAATTCTAACGAGGTCTTCAATCGCCGATACGCCGAATTCCTTGCACGGCTCAACGCTTCGCGCCAGGGCAAGCATCTGGTCACGTAACGCGGCATCGCCGGATTTAATGCGGTGAAAAATTATTTTCCCCAGCGTACATGGCGTCGCCTTAATATTTGCCACTTCTTTCGTGAAGTAGGTTATCGCCCTCGCCTTTCTGCTGCCCAAATTTGCCACGGTGGCAAAATTGTCCCCAAATTTTTCAACCTGTAACATGAATGGCGGCTTCACGCTGAGCCGCTCTCTTTTCCAAATCCATCCTTTCCTCCTCCGCCTTCGTATTACTCCCCGCCCCGCATCCGCGGCTGGGGAGGCGGCGCCGGCTTTGTTTCGTTCCGTTTCTCTTTCTCTTCTTCACTCATTATTGGTCTCCTTAATTTGTCACGCCAAAAAAATAAACCCGGCTCTGCCTAAACTCAAACGCGATTATAAGAATACCAGTGTCTTTACAGAATTATCAAAAATTGTCACATAATCAGAGTTGGATTGAAGTGGAGCAGAACAGGTAATAATAAAAACTCGCTGTCCTGTATCGAACAGGTAATAAACCTGTAAAAGGTTTGCCGTATTTGTTTCAATCTTTATTCCATCCATGCCGCTGACCGTAGTAAATTTTTCTCTGGTAATAATTCTAGTTTCTGCCTCTCTCATTTTATTGGCGGCAACATCAGCATACGTAAACAAGCTGCTGAAAGGATTAACCTCTTCAACAAAGTTAATATTTGGGGCAAAGGCATTCTCCACAGGGCCAATAATGGCTTTGTATTCTAGGCCGGGGTAATCTATGACTTGCCACGATTCAGGCGGATAAATCAGAAAGTCCCTATTTTCTTCAAGAAAAAAATTGCCGTTGGAAAATTCCCAATGTCTTGGGCTAATTTCCCTCGTTTGAACATAGTTGCCCGGATTATAGTTAAGTTTCATATCTTTGTGTGATGACTCAAAGCTTTTTACAGATCCGGCTTGTATTTGAAAATCCTCTCCATACTCAGGCATGACAGTAACCGCAAAAGAGGATTTATTTTCGAATGTATATGTTGCTTTGCATCCAGCCAGTAAAACAAAAATCCCAATGATTAATGCGTTTTTCATTGTTTCTACTCCTCCTTCGTTATCGCACTTGGAATGAACAGGCTAATATAGCCGGAAGCCATATCAGCGCAAACTCCGCTCTTAGCTTTCCTTCGGGGGCAACGTTCCCCCCACCCAATCAAAGCCAAACAGGTCCTTCACCACCGCCCGGACCCGGCCTATAGGCTCGAAGGTTTGGGCATCGCAGGTGATGGCTTTTGGGGTCTCGTCGGCAAGCGTGTATTGCCCATCAACCTGCCCGGCATAACTGATATGTAAAGCGCCGCCCATCCGGTACAGGTATATGCCGTTACCGTTCCAGCCGGTGGCCTCAATGATCGCTATATCCCCGGACTTGAAAACCGGAAACATCCGGGACCCAAACACCTCAAAGGCCCGTAAATCGGTACTGTACTCCAGAAGGCGCCGGGGAACCAGGACAAAATCATAATCCGGCTGGTCCCCGGAATTAGCCTTCGGTTCCGGTATGGCCTGCCCGGGGTTAAAGTCAAGGGCTTCTTCCCGGGTAAAAAAGGGGATTTCAAAGAGGTTTTTATCATGGATCCTTTTATCCCGGTACATTGAGCCTTTCCCGGTTAGAAACCAGTCCAGGCTTATGCCCATGGTGGATAATCCAAGCAAGAAATCCTTAGAGGGTTCTCTGGCCCCACTTGCAAATTCTGAAACAATACCCCTGGAAACCCCTAATTTCGTCGCCAAGGCCGTCTGATTGATAGATAGAGCTTCCAAAATTAGGTTTATCTGTTTTGGATAATCCATACATACCTAAAAATATTTTTTACAAATTCCAAACAAAACTATTGACAATGTTTGGAATATCCGACAATAATAAAGTATCGGCAGTAGATATTCCTATCTTAACCGCCAAAAAAAGATTGAGGGCCAGGCTGACAACTAAAACCCTCAATCCAATCCCAGTAATCCCCCGTATGGGGGAAAGGAGCTAAACAATGGCACGAATAAGCCGTGCGAGGAGGGAGGAAGGCTATGGGCATAACCATAACCCCCCGGAAGGGCTGCTGGCTCAAATACCAGCTAAACCTTCGCAAAATCACCCAGGAGGATGTCGCTCAAAAGGCAGGCGTCTCCTCAAAAATGGTATCACACTTTATCACCGGGCGCAAGAACTCCGAGCGGGTCAAAAAGGCCCTGGCGGAAGTTCTGGGCTATGCGTCCTTCGATAACCTGATCGCCGCCAGCCGGGGCAAGGGAGAAACAGTATGAACCAGGTAATTCCTTTCAATTTTGAAAGCCATGCGGTCCGAACCGTGGTTATTGACGAAGCCCCCTGGTGGGTTGGCCGGGATGTCTGTGA
>JAITBO010000116.1 GCA_031283505.1 Treponema sp.
ATAAAAAAGGGTAAGAACGGGAAAAAAGTCAGCGGAGGCTTGCCGGGGAAACTCCGTGGGGGGGGGGGGGGGGGGGGGGTAAAAAGTGTGGATTTACAGGCCAATAGTAGTGGGGAACAGACAAAAAGTGAAAAATGGGCGCTGCTGGCTTTCAAACACTTCATTATGAAAGTATTTTATCTTGCCTGTTTAAAGATGTCAACTTAGTACGGAGAGACGTTTTTTGCTGCCGCTTTTTTTACCCTGCAAACGTGGCCATGTCTTGTCCGAGGAACTTGAGAAATCGGGGCTTTAATCTGTAAGCCGGGACCTTTGCCTCAAAGCCTCCAAACAATTTCCAAATAGAGGGCCCGTCAAAGAGAAGCGCTTCCCCCTATGGGCGCGGAAAAGGAGGGCCCGCAGAAAATTTGGCGCTAGGCACAGGTAAGCCGGTAAATGCAAAATTGCTGAGTTCTTCCAGTTCTTTTCTGACCTGTTCCGGTTTCCCCTCATTGCCGGCTATGACGGCGGCTACCTGGTCATAGCCCAGGACGGGAACGTAAGAGGCGGCAAAGGCGCAGGATGCTTCCAGAAGGGCCTCGCAGCGTTCCCGGCGGGCGCTTAAAAGGTCTATGCACTTGACGCGGAAGATGTACACCGTCCGTTCCAGGAGGGAGAGGCTTTCCAGAAGGGCATCGGCAATGAGAGGTTCCAAAGCGTTAAGCTCCAGTTCCCCGTGAGCCGCCGCCGTGGTGACGGCGTAATCGTTGGCCATGACCTTGACGGCCGCCTGTATGGTCATTTCGGGGATCACCGGGTTTACTTTGCCGGGCATGATAGTACTCCCCGCCTGGAGCGGGGCCAGATGTACTTCGCCAAGGCCGCCGTAAGGCCCGGAATTCATGAGCCTCAAATCTCCGGCTATCTTCATAAGGTTTACCGCCAGGGCTTTGAGAAGGCCGGACACTTCTACAAAGACATCGTTATTCTGGGTGATGTCCATGGGGTATTCCGCCGCGGCAAGACCCATGCCGGTAAGTTCCCGCAGTTTTTCGATTACCGCGAACCGGTACTTTCGGGAAGCGTTGTCTGGCCGGCCTACCGCAGTTCCCCCCAGATTCACCTGCCTGAGCCGCTCCTCCGCTTTGTAGAGCCGCCACCGGTCCCGGCCTATTGCCTGGGCGTAGGCTCCGAACTCCGCGCCCAGTGTCACGGGCACAGCGTCCATAAGTTCGGTACGTCCCAGCTTCTTTATCCCGTCGAATTCGTTTTCCCGTTTTTGCAGAGATTCCTGGAGTTTCGCGCATCCTTCGCTGAGTTCCCGCAGAAGACCTATGGCGGCGATCCGCAGGGCTGTGGGAAAAACATCGTTAGTGGACTGTCCCCGGTTTACATCGTCCAGGGGGTGGATAAATGCGTATTCGCCGGGTTTTCTCCCGGTCATGGTCAGGGCGAGATTGGCGATCACTTCGTTGACGTTCATGTTGGTTGAGGTCCCGGCCCCTCCCTGGAGGGCGTCCAGGATAAAGGCATCCGCAGCCTCCCCGGCAAGAAGTCTGTCGCAAGCTGCGGCAATAGCTTCGCAGGTCCTCTGCCGGCTTTCCCCGGCAATGTCCTGTGTACCGGCTTTTTCCAGTTCCGCATAGGTGACGGCGGCGGCCTTCTTCACGATGATCATAGCCCGGATAAGGCGGGGATTTGTCTTTTTATAGCCCAAAGCGAAGTTATCCGCCCCCCGTTTGGCCTGTAAACCGTAGAGGGCGTCTTCGGGGAGTTCCGCTTCTCCCAGGAAATCCCGCTCAATACGTCCCATGATTATTCCTCCGGTATTTCCGTAAGTTCCGCCAGGAGATGGGGGAAGATGGCGATACTCCGTTTCAGTATGCCCTGTATATGGGCGATAGCGATCCCGTAATTGGTAAAGGGCGTCCCCTGATCCCTGGCGCAGTTCTGGCGATAACGCATTTCCCGGTCATTCAGCATACATCCGCCGCAGTGGAGTACCGCCCGGTAAGGCGAGAGATCATCGGGAAACTCCCCCCCGGAAGTGAAGCTGAAATCGAGCCGTTTTCCCGTATAGTTTCTGAGCCATCGGGGCAGCTTGACCGTACCTATGTCATCGCATTGCCGGTGGTGAGTACAGCCTTCGCAGATGAGAACTTTGCTGTCATCGGTAAGACTGTCTATGGCGCGGACCCCCCGTACCGCCCCGGTGAGGAAGCCCTTATACCGGGCAAAGAGGATAGAGAAGGAAGTGAGGGGGATGTCCGGCGGGGTGTCCGCCGCAGCCTTGGCGAAGACCTGGCTGTCAGTGATGACCAGGGCCGGTTTCTTCCCCAGGTATTCCAGGGTTTCCCGGAGTTCATACTCCTTGACCACTATGGCAGCGGCGTCGGCCTCCAGAATGTCCCTGATGGTCTGCTGCTGGGGCAGGATGAGCCTGCCTTTGGGCGCGGCCTTGTCTATGGGGGTTACCAAAACTACAAAATCCGAAGGGTTGATGAGGTCCCCTGCGATGCGCAGCCTGGGTTCCCCGGCGGCTGCCAGGGCTGCGATTCTTTCCTTGAGGGTATCGATGTTGGCCCGTGTTTTCGCACTGATGAGGATTCCCGTTTCGCCGGGGAACCCGGCGGGAAGCGGCCCGGAATCAGAAAGCAGATCGCTTTTATTCCAGGCTACGAGGTACTTCACTTCTTTTGCCTTAAAGAGACGGATGAGTTCTTCTTCTTCCCCGGTTAGACCTGTGTTGTTGCGAAGGCATACATCCGCCACCAGTACCGCCACATCGGTCTTGTTCAGGACCTGCCGGGCCTTCCGTACCCGCTGTTCCCCCAGTTCCCCCGTGTCGTCTATTCCCGGCGTGTCGATGATCGTCACCGGTCCTAAAGGAAGGAGTTCCATAGCCTTGTACACCGGATCGGTAGTGGTCCCCTTGATGTCCGAAACTATGGACAGGTCCTGGCCGGTGACGGCATTCACCACACTGGACTTCCCTGCGTTCCTTCTGCCGAAAAAGCCTATGTGCAGGCGGTCCCCGGAAGGGGTATCGTTTAGTCCCATAATTTTTGTTATCCCGGAATCATCAGGCAGGCGTCTTGTCTCTCAATCCTCATGTCCGCCGTACCGCCCGGAAAAGATCTTCCCGGCTCAACTCGAACCAGATGGGTCTGCCGTGGGGGCAGCGGGGGACCTGAAGTTTCAGGGCTTTTTCCGCCAGAGCCAGGGCAGAGGCGTCGTCCAGATAGTCCCCATCCTTGATTGCGCCATGACAGGAAAGGGTAGCGGCCCAGCGTTCGGCAATATTTTCTCCCGCCGTCCTAAGGTCAAGGATAGACCGCAGGGTTTCATCGTCCGAGAGCCGCCAGCCGGACGGCAGGGCGTCAATATGCCATGCGCCTTCTTCCCGGACTATTACCACCCCGAGTTTGGCCAGATCGTCCCGGCGCAGGGTGAGAAATTCGTCGTCTTCGGCACTTTCGGTGGAGAAAGGGATAGGCACCAGGAGTTCCTGCCTGGCGATGGGACCGCCGAGGAAGCGGTCGTAGAGGATGCGCTCGTGGGCGGCGTGCTGATCGATGATAAAAAGCCGGTCTCCCCGCTCGACCAGGATGAAAAGGTTGAAAAGCCGTCCCGCGATCCTGAGACCGGCGCCTCCCGCTGTACCGCCGCTTTCCCTTGCGGGAGTGTCCCTGTTATAGGAAGGGGCTTGTTCGTGAACGCTGTCCTCCCTGTTCCAGTCCCTGCCCGGAAGCGGGACGAAAACCGGGGGCTTGTCCAGGAGGGCTTCCATAGCCAGGGGACCGGAATCCCGGCCAGAGGTCCCGGCGGAGATCCCGGCGGGATAAGTCCGGTATGGGCCGCCAGCCCCGGGGTCGCCGCTGCCTTCCTGGGCAAAAGCAAAGATTCCTTCCCGGGGCCGGTCCTGAGCGGAAACGGCGATGTTCCTGCGGCGGGAAAAATCGAGCAGAGCGGAAGTTATGGCGTGGTGTATTGCGCCGGAGTCCCGAAACCGGACTTCCCGTTTGGCGGGATGTATGTTGAAGTCCGCAAGGCTTGGGTCTATGTCCACATAGATCGCCCCTATCGGATGGGTCCCATTGGGGAACCACCCTTGAAGGCCGTATTCCAGGGCCTGGAGGAGGGAAAAATCCTGGATGCGGCGGCCGTTGGCAAAGACGTATTGCTGCCGCCGGTCCTGGCGGTAGAGTTCCGGGCCTCCGGCGACAATGACAACTGAGAAGCCCTGTCCCTGGGCGTTGATCTCGTGGAGGAAAGGCGCCTCGTTCCGGTCAAGGAGGGCCTGGGCGTACCGTTCTTTGAAGGACGAAGCCGGGGGAAGGAAGACCTTGAGCCGGTCATCCTGGATGAAACGAAACGTCAGAGCCGGAAAAGCAAGGGCCTTTTCAAGAAAGATTTGACGGCAAAGTCCGGCCTCGCTGCCTTCCCTTTTCAGGAAACGCTTGCGGGCGGGAATGGTGTCGAAAAGCCCCAGAGACCGGACACTGGTCCCCTTGATCCGGCGGGCCCGGGTTAACTGGGGAGCCGCCATATCGCCGGGGCCGATTTTCAAGAGCCATGCTTCCCGGCCATCAACGCTGGAGAGTATCTCCAGCCGGGAAACCGCCGCCACCGCCGCCAGGGCTTCTCCCCGGAAACCCAAGGTCTCCGCGCTGTTAAGGTCTTCCATGGCGCGGATCTTGCTTGTAGCGTGGGTGTACCAACATAGATTGAGGTCTTCCGGCCCCATGCCGCTTCCATCGTCCGTTACCTCGACGCGGCGTACCCCGCCTTCTTCGATGATCAGTTCTACCTGGGAACTTCCCGCGTCTATGGCGTTATCAACGAATTCCCGAACCAAAGCCGCAGGCCGGTCTATTACTTCTCCAGCCGCTATTTTCCGGGCTTCTTCCGGCGGCAGGATGCGAATCCTTCTCTGGATGGCAGCGCCTTCCCGGAAAGCGCCGTTTTCCCGGACACTTGTATCGTCCATGCCTACTCCTCGCTATCAAAGAGGCCCAGTTCTACCTCATCATCATCGGCTTTAACTTCGGTACCGTTCAACAGAATTTCGATGCGGCTTTCCACCTTTTCAAGGTCCTTCTCAAGGGAGCGGGCGAGTTTGATCCCCTCCTCAAAAGCTTTGAGCGCGTCGTCCAGGGGCAGGTCCGGTTTCCGTATTTTTTCCCCCAGAATTTCAAGCCGTTCCAGCCGGTTTTCAAAATTTTTCATGGTTTCTCCCGCTTTTTTCATGTCATGTCCCTTCTTCCCTCTTCAGTAAAACCGATTCCGCCCTGGCGTTTATGAGTCCCGACAGGGGCCGTATGATCAGGGGGTCCCCCGGTTTTACACCGGCAGCGTTGCGCAAGATCGCCCCCGAATTTTCGTGTATTACCACCGAAAAGCCCCTTTCCAGCACCGAGACAGGACTCGCTGCCTCCAGGCCAGTCCGCGCCAAATCCAGCCGCCGTCTGAGTTCCGCCACCCGGTCCGACAGGGCATCCAGCAGGGCTTCCTTGGCGTCGTCAAACCGCACCAGCCGGGGTTGGAGTATGGCCCGAAAGCGGTACTCCAGATCCTCAAGGTTGAAGGGCTTGATAAGAAGGCGCGCCCGGTCCAGCCGGACTTTCATGGCCTCCCTGAGCTGCCTGTCCAGCGCCCGGACGGTTTCCCTGGTCTCGTAACGGCTCTCGCTTACCAGCTCCGCCGCCGCCGATGGGGTAGGGGCCCGGAGGTCCGCCGCATAGTCCGAGAGGGCCCAGTCTATCTCATGGCCCACAGCACTCACCACGGGAATCGCGGAAGCGGCGACAGCCCTGACTACGCTTTCTTCCGAAAAGGGGAGGAGATCTTCCAGGGAACCACCTCCCCGGCCTATAATGAGTACGTCCGCAAGCCGCCACCGGTTGGCTTGTTCTATGCGCCTGGCGATGACAGCCGCCGCCTCTGAGCCTTGTACCGGCGCAGGAAGGATGATCACCCGTATGCCCGCCGCTCTGCGCCCCAGGATGTTGAGTATATCCCGAACCGCCGCCCCGGTAGGAGAACTCACCACCCCCACAACCGCCGGAAAGCGGGGAACAGGCTTTTTCCGGTCCTCGTCAAAAAGGCCCTCTGCGGCAAGCATACGCTTTCGTTTTTCCAGCATAGCCAGTATATCCCCGGTCCCGGCCCGTTCCATCTCTTCGCAGATGATCTGGTAGGTGCCTCGCTGGGCATAGACGGAAATACTCCCCCGGACCCGCAGGAGCATCCCGTCGGTGGGCTCAAAGGAAAGACAGCGGAGCCGGTTCTTGAACATGACGCCGGAAATAGCCGCTGTGGAATCTTTCAGGGTAAAGTAGAGGTGCCCCGTGCTGGAAGGCCGGCAGTTGGAAACCTCCCCTTCCACCGTCACCGAACTGAAGGTCCCCTCAAGGTTTTGTCTGATGAGTTCTGTCAGCGCGGAGACCGAAAGTTTGGTTCCATCACTCATAAGAATCGAGTATACCGGAATCCCTGGACAGGCGCAATGAGGGCTCCTGCATTTACTTTTTCTGTAAAAGAGTGAAAATAGACATATTCCTGGGAGGGGATATGGATATAGCGGGATTGAGAGAAAACCTGAAGGGGGTAGCGGACCCCCGGCGGCCGTGGGGCAATCTGCGGCATAAACTGGAAGACATTCTGGTCATCGGGCTGGCGGCGCTGGTGTGCAACGGAGCCGATTTCCAGGACATGGAAACGTTCGGGACATACCGGGAAACGGAATTGAGAAAGTTTCTTGAACTGCCGAATGGGATACCCGATGA
>JAITBO010000164.1 GCA_031283505.1 Treponema sp.
CACTCCGTTGAGCAGATGAAACAAACAGAGCGTCATTAAATCTGCGGGCGTTTTGATTTCACGCACACGCTTTATAATCCCGAGTTCGGTACATTTCCGCTCGTAATCCTTTCCGAGCAGTGGCAGTAACTGGGCTATTGACGGCATATTACAAACCTCCGGTATTTTTTTACAGTATATCATTAAACCGATAGTTTGTCAAATATAAGTTAGTGCATATAGGACATCCTCCCCAATGTCAATGGCGCAAACACCAATAACACCCTGCGGGTGGTAAACGGGGCCTTGCAATAAAAGGGGTCCGCAGGGGCCTTACTTTTTCACTGATTGACGCGCAAGGGATAGAGTGGAAATCCTTTTGGCGTAGCCAAAAGATTGGAGCGAATAGCCCGGTCCCCGCCGCAGGCGGGGATGCGCCCATCTCCGTATCGTTCCCTTACAGCACAGGCCGCAAAGCCTGATGCACCCGGATTCTTATGACTTACCGGCTGGCCCAAAGACGGCGGCTGAGGGCGGTCCCCAGAAGCTGCACGCCTTCCACCAGGAGCAGGATGATGACCACCGCTCCCAGGGTTATGTCCATGCGGAACCGGTAGTAGCCGTAATTTATCGCCAGGGTCCCAAGGCCTCCGCCGCCTATGGCCCCCGCCATGGCGGAATAGCCGATAAGGTTGATGATCGTCAGGGCCAGGGCCGATACCAGGGATGGCAGGGCTTCCGGGATCAACACCTTGCGGACGATCTGGAAATTGGTGGACCCCATGGCTTTGGCCGCAGTGATCACCCCGGCGTCCACTTCCTGTAGGGCGGATTCCGTGACCCGGGCCACGAAAGGGGCCGCAGCTATGGCCAAGGGGATGATGGCTGCCGTAGGGCCTATGCTGGTTCCCGCGATGAGCCGGGCCAGGGGGATGAGCAACACCATCAGGATAATGAAGGGTAGGGAACGGAAAAGGTTCACGATTCGGGACAGGACGGTGTAGGCCAGCCGCCGGGGGGTCAGACCTGCGGGAGACGCGCAGTACAGGTAGGTTCCCAGAGGGAAGCCCAGGATACAGGCGAACAGGGTGGCCGCCAGGGTCATATAGATGGTTTCCAGGGTCGGCTGGGGAAGCAGCCTGAGGATTTCCTGTATACGGCTAGCAGTTTGTTGCACTTCGTGCATAAAACCTCCAAAAATCGCCGATCAGGCGGTTTTTTACCTTGCAAACTGCGTAAGGAGCCCATTTATCGTGGTTTTTGTGCTTTTTTTCGCTGAAAAAAGACACAAAAACCAACAAGTACAACAGGCTCCTAGGCATAGACTAACTCCCGTGCGGCGGCTGTTTTGGGGTCTTTGAATACCTCGTCCACCGTTCCTTGTTCCACGATTCGCCCTTCATCCAGAACCGCCACTTCCTCGCAGACCGCCCGGATGACTTCCATCTGATGGGTGATGAGGGCCACGGTGATCCCCAGCCGGTCGTGAAGTTCCCGAATCAGGGTGAGGATGGAACGGGTGGTTTGGGGGTCCAGGGCGCTCGTGGCCTCGTCGCAGAAGAGGACCTCGGGATTGGCGGCCAGGGCGCGGGCTATAGCGACCCGCTGTTTCTGGCCGCCGGAAAGCTCCTTGAGCCGGGCCTTCCGCTTGTCCGTGATGCCCGTTATTTCCAGAAGTTCGTCAACCCGTTCGTGTATATGCTTCTTGTGGAAACCCGCGATTTCCAGGGGATAGCTGATGTTCCCCTCCACGTTTCGGGATCCCAGAAGGTTGAAATTCTGAAAAATCATCCCCATTTTCCTCCGCCTCATCAAAATTTCTCTTCCCCTGAGAGTGTCCACCCGTTCATCGTTATAGTAGATCTCCCCCTGATCCGGCGGTTCCAGGAGGCTCATGATGCGTAGCAAGGTCGATTTTCCGGCCCCGCTTTTTCCGATGATGCCGTAGATGCTGCCGGCGGGGATATGGATATCCACGTCCCTTAGGGCGTTTACGGCGGCGTACTGCTTCGATATTCCCTTGAGGGTTATCATCTCCGGTCCTCATATAGCATATAAATTCTATAGGAATACATAGTATTATTCTCTTTCTTCATCGTCAACCTCACATAACTACCTGGGAGAAAGGCGGCGCCCGTTCCAGCGTCTCGGCAACCCGGCGGTGTTCCGGGGCCAAAAGTCCCGGATCGGCTTCCAGCATGGCAAAGGCGTCGGCCCGGACCCGGGCAAGTTCCCCGGCGTCACGGACGAGATCGGCTATCCCCAGGGTCAAGTAACCCGACTGCTCCACACCGGCAATCTGGCCGGGTCCCCGGAGTTTCAGGTCCTCCTCGGCGATGACAAAACCGTCCGAGTTTTCCAGCATCACCTTGAGCCGGGCCTTCCCGTCTTCGGTAAGGCCGTCTCCCTCCGGCCCTTCGTCGGAATAGACCAAAAAACAGTAGGACTGTTCCCCACCCCGGCCTACCCTGCCCCGAAGCTGATGCAGGGCGGAAAGACCGAACCGTTCGGCGTGTTCTACCACCATGCAGACGGCGTTGGGCACGTCTACCCCCACTTCCACCACGCTGGTCGCCACAAGGACCTGTACCTCTCCCCGGCGGAAGGCTTCCATGGTCTTGCGTTTCTCCTCCTCGTCCAGCCGGGAATGGACCAGGGCCGTCCTGTACCGGGGAAAGACCGTTGCCGCCAGGCGTTCCGCCATTGACTCGGCGTCCTTGAGGTCCCGGTTGTCCGCCGCCTCTATGAGGGGGTACACGAAGTAGGCCTGCCGCCCGGCAGCCAGTTTCCGGCCCACAAAATCGTAGACTTTCCCCTCGTTGGACTCCCTGGCCAGGTGGGTTTCGATGGGCTTGCGTCCCGGCGGCAGATCCCGAATCACCGACACGTCCAGGTCCCCGAACACCGTAAGGGCCAGGGTCCTGGGTATGGGGGTGGCGCTCATCATGAGGAGGTCCGGCGTTCCCGGCGATACAAGCGAAGAATGTCCTTTCGCCATGATAGCCTGCCGCTGGGTCACCCCGAACCGGTGCTGTTCATCCACTACCACAAGCCGCAAGTTTCTGTATATCACATCCCGCGAAAAAAGTGCATGGGTCCCGACCACTATGTCTATATCCCCGGCGGCAAGGCTCTTGAGAAGCGGCATCCTCCCCGCCGTCTTGATATTCCCCGTGAGAAAGGCGATGCGGACCCCCAGAGGTTCCAGAAGCGCCGCCGCGTTTTCAGCGTGCTGCCGGGCAAGGAGTTCCGTAGGGGCCATAAGCGCCGCCTGCCCCCCGGCTTCGACAGCCCGGAGAGCCGCCAAAAACGAAACCAGGGTTTTTCCGGAACCTACGTCTCCCTGGAGGAGCCGGGCCATGGGAAAGGGCCCGTCCATGTCCCGGTTGATTTCCGCTGCGGCCTCTTCCTGACCGGGGGTAAGATTGAAGGGCAGGCGTTCCAAAAGACGCCGCCGGAGGGAACCCGGCGTCCCGGAAACGCCGGAACCGTAATCGCGCTGTCCCTGAATTTCACCGGGCCCAGCGGCGTCCCTCCGTATGGACCGGCGTTCCAGAGCTCGTTTTCCCACCAGCACTTCCAGGTAGAACAACTCCTCGTAGATGAGGGTCTTCCGGGCAAGGTCAAGTTCCTCCATGGAGGCGGGGAAGTGTATGGCCCGTATTGCCTGAGCCTTGGGAAGAAGCCCGTCGCGGCGAATGATGGCCTCGGGAAGCTCATTTTCCAGGGGTGGGGCGTACTGGGACAGGGCCGTCTTGATAAGTTTTCTGAGCAGTCCCTGGGTAAGTCCCGCGCTGAGGGGGTAGACCGGAAGGATACGGCCAAAAAGATGACCTGCCCTGGCGGCGGTTTCCGCTTCTATAGCGCCGCCGCTGTCAAGGGGTTCCACCTCAAAAACCGTGGACTGGATTTCGCCATATTTATAGAAAAAACGGCCCCAAAGCCTGAATTGTTTGCCCACGGTAAGCTGTTTTTCCAAGAAGGGGCGGTTAAAACAGACCAGAACCGCCCTGGCGCTTGAGTCTTCCACATATACCTTGAGGGTTTTCATTCTACCGAAACCGAACCAGTCGTGGGCCAGGATCCGGACCACGGTACAGACAGCGGGATACCGCCGGAAATCCGCCAGGGGTACGGCAACGCTCCGGTCTTCCCAGTCCCTTGGATAACGGCAGAGAAGGGTTCCTACGCTGATGACGCCTGCATGGGCAAGGGTCCGGATCGTCGCGGGACCGGCGCCTTTGATGTGGTCCGGCGATACGGTCAGTTCCCGGAGAAACATGGCGGTTCCACAGCGCTGTTACAGGGAGGAACGGCTCAAAACCCCGATCAGCAGGCGCACAAGAAACCCAAGGCCCAGGCGCAGAACCAGGAGAACCGCTATGGAAACGATAAGTCCGGTCAGGTAATTGACCAGCCGGTTACGGAAGATGATCCGGTTGATGCGGTACAATACCGGCTGGGACAAAGTGTCAATGATCCCCCAGAAGGAACGGTATACATCCCGGTTGGCAAGGTAGGCGATAAGCCTGAGTACCAGGATGATGATGAAGAAGCCGATGATGAAAGACGCCGCAGACCAGACAACGGAAACCACCATGGCCAGGATTATCCCCAGGGTAATGCGCCCGTACAGTCCCAGGGTCCCAAACACATTATTCGCCATGGACAGGACCGTCAGGGCAAGAATGGGAGAAAGGTCCAGCATACCAAAGCGCAGGGGAAAACGGCGGAACCAGTTAAGGTAGGGATCGGTGATCTGGCACAGGAGGTCCACAGGCGTTCCATACCGGACCCCGCTGAACCATGTCAGCATGATTCTGACAAAAATGAGGAGCATATACAGGCTTGTAAGCCCTCCCAGAATGTTCATGAAGGCTCGCATATAATTAACTTTAACAGATTTTTCGGGGTAAGTCGAGTACGCGCGTTGCCTCATTGAAAAAGTAACCCAAATCAAGGCAGACTATCCGAAGCTAATAGTTCCCGAAGGTCAAAATGGGGGTATCCATGAGCGCAAAGCGAAACGTCATCGCCGGATACCGTTCCCGCTATCGGAATGCGGGCCGGAAA
>JAITBO010000169.1 GCA_031283505.1 Treponema sp.
TGGTTCTTTCCCGAAAGGGCAAAATCTCCGATGAAGTACAGAACAAGGTGCGGGCTGCGGCAAAGACACTGGGATACAAACGATATTTACCTGTTTTTTCCGAAAAGACAGGTAAAATAGCCGTTTTATTTCATTTTGACCATAATTTGGCCCATACATGGAATATGCTCCGCCAGGTTACGGTAGAACTTCAGGCCTATTTGGAGAAAAATTCGTATTTAACAATGCTCATCCCCATTACCTACGATATGCAGGATGATGAAATTTTTAATAAAGTGCTTGCCTCCGGCGCCGTGGCGGTTTTTTCCATGCATTTTGGCAGGGAACAGCTTTTTATCCGCTTTGAAGAAGCCGCAATTCCTGTGGTGGTAATCATCAACAGCCACTTTCAGTCAAAATTCCATACGGTATGCGCCGATAATTTCCAGGGCAGCTACGAGGCGGCCTCTTATCTTATCAAGCTGGGGCACCGGAATATTATCTATGCCGAATTCGACATTTATCAACTGTTGTCTACCTTGACCGATCGTTTTCTCGGGTTTTTAAAGGCTGTTCAGGAATATGGCGTGGAATTTCCGGATGAGAACAAACTCCATCTGGATATCAACGATCCCGGTGACATAAAGTGTAAATTTCGGGACGCGTTGGCGGAACCGGAATCAGGGAAACCAACGGCGATTTTTTTTGTTGACGACTACCTTGCCGCCCATTGTACCGGAATCTTGTCGGAATTGGGGTTTTCCTGTCCGCGGAACATCAGCATCATCGCCGCCGGAGAGGTTCTGGATTACAATGAACCGTATATTCCCGCAATCACCACCATGCAGACCAGCCCTCAGCTATTGGGTAAATTCAGCGCGGAAATGATTTTTAATATTTTGGAAAGCACCCAGGAAACCAATAATGTACTTAAGATCAAACAACAACTGATGGATCGCGGAAGCTGCCGGGAATTGGACGCCGGCATGAAAAGAATATCTTAGGGCTTTGCGGGTTCCTAACCCCGCCGGGCGGGACATTCGGTTAGGGCTTTTTTGAACCACCGGCAGGTTTTGCAGCGCAGGCAACGGTTTACTTCCAGGCCCCGCTCGGTTTTCCGTACCCACTCGTAATCCGCCAGGATGTTCCGGGCAAAGGCCGTAAAATCCACGAGCCCCCCGTCTACCAGGATTTTCGCTCGGTCTAGAGTGCCAACACTGTTGGAAGCGATCACCGGAATGGAAATATGCTTTTTGATTTCCACGGCGGTATAGACGGGAAAGGCGAACTCCGCGTATTTTTCCGGCGCCGTTACCGCGTCCAGAGAGGTCGCCCCGGTAGAGATGTGGAGGATGTCGCATCCCGAATCTTCAAAAATTTTCGCAAAGCCTATTCCGTCGTCCAGGGTAGGGGTGGCGCCGCCGTACCTGATGCCTATGATAAAGTCTTCCCCGCATTCCCGGCGCAGGGCCTTTATGATACCGACAGCCAGCCGCGCCCGGTTCTCCAGACTGCCACCGTACTCGTCCTGCCGTTTGTTGGTAATTGAAGACAGGAAGTAGCTCAGGAGGAATCCGTGGGCCCCGTGAATTTCCACCCCGTCAAGTCCCGCCTCTTTTATCCGCTTTGCGGCGTCGATAAATTGAGTTTCTATCGCCTTGATCTCCGCCACGTCAAGTTCCCTGGCCCTGGCCGCGTGTGCCTTATGCTCTATCCCGGCGGCGGCCAGCTCCGCTTCCGTAAGTTTGCTGGGAAGCACCGGTGTTCCGGTAATGGCTTTGACGCCTCCGTGTTGAATCTGGGCCAGAACCGGAACACCCTCGTCATGACAGATCCGCGCAAGGTTGCGGTAACCTTCAATAAATTCATCGGACCATATCCCGAGCTGGCTGGGATCGATCCGCGCGTCAGGGTCAATACAGGTGACTTCGGAAATGATAAGCCCCGCACCCCCTTTTGCGACGTTCCGGTAGTGTTCCAGATGTTCCCCGGTCATTTCCCCGTTTCGGCTCCAGCCGAAACAGAGTACCGGGGGGAAAACAATATGGTTTTTGAGGGTCCGTCCTTTAAGGTTACAGCGAAAAAACAACATTTTATTAACCCCTTCATTTGAGGCTGTTCAAAACCCGGTTGGTACGAACCTCTTGTTCGATAAAACCAGTACAGTTGCTGTTTCAACACGTAATGTTTTGAAACGATCTCAATATTATATTTAGCCTTAAATAATGTCAAGATTACGCATTGAATCATCAAAAATCTAACCCAAAAGAAGGCGTGTATCACTGTAAAAATCTAACCCAAGCAAACTGGGGGGAAACCACTACCGTCTTCCTTGAAGGAAAACAGAGCTCCCTCAAGGCGGCCCGCCCGCAAAACCGTGAAAAAAACAACCGAACTTTAGGAACTGCCTACATCACGCAGTTTACAACCTGCCGGCAAAGACCCTGTTGGGCAGGAAGACCGGTCTTGCCGGGATGGAAAGACCTTACGGCTTACTTTGAGGAACGCCCGGAAGAACGGCTAACGCGCAAGGGATATACACGAAAAACCGGCGGTACTGACAGCCAGAGACCGCCGGAAAGGTGTTTCCGGGAAAGCCACAGCGTTTCGGGGGGGTCGGCGGCCACGCCGTTTCCTGCCAGGCAGACTGCCAGCGTATAGGCGTCAGGCAGTTCGCCCCATTCGGAAAGGTAGAAGCTCAAGGCGGTCTCCCGGTCCGTCCCGTCTTCGGCGGCGCGGAAGCCTGGCGTTTCCCCGTCCGGGAAGAACACCGGGGTTTTGGCGATTTCGCCTATCGAAAAGCCTTTCATCTTGAGGTAGGCTTCCTTCAACACCCATAGCCTGAAGAAGCGGAGGTTCCGTTCCGGAGGGTCTAAAGCGGCCTCCACATAGCGCCCTTCTTCGTCATGGAAGAACCGCTTGACGATTTCGTCCCGGTTTCTGTGGGTATCTACCGCCTGGACATCACATCCGGTTCGGAGGATCGAAGCTGTTCCTTCCGCTTTTCCTACATAGGCGACAGCCACCATGCGGCCTGAATGGGATATATTGAAATCGGCGTGAGTGTCGGTAAAAAATGGCCGACCCCCGGTTTCGTAGGCCAGGACCCCGGTCTTCTCTGCCGCCCCTTCATCCTTTATGGTCTTGTTTTCCGGGCAAAAGGCGGCTTTCCGGTCCAGCAGGGCAAGGATACGCCGGCCCTCATCGGTTTGCCGCCGGTGTATGCCTTCGGGGATGCCCGAAATACCGTCATGACTACCGGTGTTGTTTGACATAAAAGATAATCCCAGATAGAATGCCATGGTAATTTGTTATTTTAACCCTTGGGAGCTGAAAAATTCAAATCCTACGAGCCGGGATTTTTTCGCTGGTTTTTATATCTCTTGTTGCCTGCGTAACTTCGCGTAGTGGTTCTTCTCCGTTTTCTCCGGTTTATATCACATCCCGAAGGATTTTTTTTCTGTTACCCTCTGAAAACATTGAGACTTCCCTGGACATGGCCCAGCAGATTACCGGAAACTATGAAAACCATGAATGGGTGATGGAAGCCTGGGTACAGGCCGATGAAACTCAAATAAACATGGGCCTTTTCAACAGTTTTGGCGGGACCCTGGGGGATTTATCTTTTCGGGGCCAGGAAATTCACTTTACATCCGGGGTTCTTCCCGATTCCCTCAAGCCGGAATATATACTGGCGGATTTTCAGTTTTGTTTCTATAAGCCGGAAGCTCTGGCCGCCGCCCTGGAAGACGCGGGGCTTACCCTGGTAACGGAACGGCAAGTTGCGGGAGACGGCGGTTTCCGTGAAACACGGACCATTTTTGACGGAAAAGACCGTATTATTGACATTGAAAAGACCCCTTCTTCAGTCAGGTATACCAATCATCTCCGTGGTTATGCCTATACCCTGGAGGGAGCTTTCTGATGGCGGTCCTTCCCCTCTACCTGTCCGCGCCGGGATTAGTGTGCTGCGCCGGGAAGGATAGGGAAGATTTTTTCCACGCCGCTCTTGCGGGGGATCAAAGCGGTATTGTTCCCTCCATCCTGCCGGGGGACTTTCGTTTTTTTTGGGGCTGCGTCCCTGATGAGTGGATTCCCCTGGCGGTCCCGGCAGTGAAAGAGGAGGCTGGCTTTACCGAAGATACCCGTCTTCTGCGAATCTGCGCCGCCGCCCTGAAACAGATACGCCCCGATGTGGAAAGGGCTGTGGAACAATATGGTCCCTACCGCGTCGGGGTATGCGTGGGTTCCTGCGACAACGGTTCGGAATGGTCTCTCGAAGCCCACAGGACCTATTTTACCGAAGGCCGCTTCCCTCCTTCTTATAAACTCGTTTTCCAGAGCGCCTCGTATCCCGCAGGGTACGCAGCCCGGTATTTTGGCCTTTCGGGGCCGTCTCTGGGCGTTGCCACCGCCTGTGCCTCAAGCGCCGGCGCCATTGTGAAAGCTGCGGAACTCATCCGCGCCGGTCTCTGCGATGCGGTTGTCGTGGGCGGGGTGGACATCGCTTCGGAGGCGGCCCTTCGGGGTTTTGCTTCCCTGGAGGCGGTGTCCGATGAAGTCTGCAATCCTTTCAGCAGGAACCGGAAGGGCATCACTCTTGGGGAAGGGGCGGCTTTCTTCGTCCTCTCGCCGGATCGGGGCAGAGGGATAGAGCTTCTGGGCGCGGGGGAAAGCGCCGACGCCCACCACATGACCGCTCCCAGACCCGACGGGGCCGGCGCTGTCCGCGCCATGGAAGAAGCCCTGGATAACGCGGGGATCAAGCCTGCGGATGTGGGATACGTGAACCTTCACGGTACGGGGACCTCCCTCAACGACCGCATGGAAGCTCAGGCCATGGCCGCCGTGTTTGGCGCCGGAGTTCCCCGGAGGCCGGGTTCTTTAGAACCTTTGGTAAGTTCCACCAAACCTGTCACGGGCCATACCCTTGGCGCAGCCGGAGCCCTGGAACTGGCCCTGTGCTGGATGACTGTTGCAAATGCCAACACGGGGACTGCCGCTTCGGTTCCGGTTCACTGCTGGGACGGGGAATACGACATGGAGCTTCCCCGGCTGCGTTTTGCCGGAAAGGGAGAGGCTGTCCCGGCGGAACAGCTTCAAATTTGCATGAGTAATTCTTTCGCCTTTGGAGGCTGTAATACCAGCCTGATCATAGGAAAAAAGCCCCAAAAGGGGTGAGCAGGCGCCGGTCACCGGAGCGGTATCAATACATTTATTTTCCATGTGCCAGGTTTAAAACCACCGCCTTTAGGCGGTCAGCTTTTAGCTTGATTATGAAAGGACGGCATACTATCATCAGATGGAAGTGATAATATGGGAGAGTACGCACGGAACACCTTCCGTGTTTGTACGCTGTTCATGCGCGCACTGCCTCCGACTTTGATCCCGAACTAGAGGTCTGACCTATTCTATCAGATTTTGGAA
>JAITBO010000198.1 GCA_031283505.1 Treponema sp.
TGCGGGGCCTTCTGAGGAATGAACCGGATCTTTGCAGCGAAGGCTCAATTTGATACGTATCATGGGGTTAATCGGTATTTCCTTACATGAAAAAGCCTCATGGAAAAAAATAAAAAAAGTGATTGACATATTGTACTAGTATATTTACTATTGTACTAGATGAATAGTACAAATGCAGAGACGAAACTGCGTTTTTCTCTGGACATGGCTACGGGCGTACCGGTATATCGGCAGATAATCCAGCAGATAGAATATGCTATATTATCCGGCCGCGTGCAGGCAGGAGACCGGCTGCCGACGATCCGTTCCCTCGCGGTTGACTTGAAAATCAACCCCAATACGATAGCCAAGGCATACGGCGAACTGGAAATCCGAGGGATCTTGAATAAACAAGTGGGAAGCGGCACCTATATATCAGGCAAAAAACCGGTAAGGGAAGAGGACGCCCGGGACCGGAAAATCCAGGAAGTCCTGGGACGGTTTATTGACGAGATGTACTCGCTGGGAGTGGAAAAAAAAGAATTGGTGAATCTTATCGAGGCTTACCATGAAAGGAGGATGACATGAGCCTGAAACAAAGCAGTTTCGTTAAGGGCGATGAGAAGCGCTGTAGAAACCTAATGAAAAACCATCCAGCATCCCGGCTGCGGGATTTTACAGGCATGAAGCTGTTCGGTCTGATCGCTTGTGTTGCTGGAATCGTGTTGGGACTCCAGGGGGAGCGGGGAATCCTGGGAACTGTAGGCGGGAATGCCCTGACCGGAATCTCGGTATTTACTGCCTTGTATATCCTCCTCGTCCCGGCAGTGCGGAAAATTGACGAATGGGAACGGGCCATAGTACTCCGGTTGGGACGTTTCCAGGGGGTAAAGGGACCGGGGCTTGTCTTCCTCATACCCTTGTTCGATAGAATCTCTCAGATCATCGATATCCGCATCCGGGTTACCGACTTTACCGCCCAAGAAACCCTCACCCGGGACTCGGTTACGGTCAATGTGGATGCCTTTGCGTTTTGGCTGGTTTGGGACCCTCAGAAGGCGGCCTTGGAAGTGGAAGACTACACCGAAGCAGTGGTGCTGGCTTCTCAGGCAGCTCTGCGAAACGCGGTCTCCAGCAACGACCTTTCTACTTTTCTTGAGCGGGGAGATCTGATTGAAAAACATATCCAGGCCGAAGTGGAACGGCAGACCACTGAGTGGGGCATCACGGTACAGTACATCGAGATCACCGATGTGCAGATCCCTGAGGCTCTCCAGGATTCCCTGTCGCGCATCGCCCAAGCAGAACGGGAAAAACAAGGCCGGATCCTCTTGGCAGATGCGGAGATTCAGATCGCCAGAAAGTTGGAGGAAGCAGTAGCAATCTACGCCAAAAACGAACCAGCCATGAAGCTCAAGATCCTTTCCATATTAAATGAGGGACTGAAAGCGGGGAATTCCATGATGCTGGTCCCCAATTCCATTACCGAAGAGCTCAAAGCCAAGGATATGTTCGGTTTAGAGGCGCTGACAGAACTGCGGCATAAAAAGAAAGCAGAAGAATAGGAAGGGCTTTCTTCCCTCTATGCTCAAAAGCGAATCTAATAGGCGATAATTAGTTAGTAAAATATAACTTTAAGGAGCTATATATGACGGTAGTAAAAGCGGTAAACGTGGTGAAAGATTACGGACTGAACGGTCAGAAGGTCCATGCCCTGCGGGGAATTAACCTGGAGTTTCAAAGCGGTGAGTTTGCCGCAGTAGCAGGTCCTTCAGGGAGCGGCAAATCTACCTTCCTGCACCTGGCAGGATGTCTAGACACCCTTTCAGGAGGCAGTATGATCGTGAGCGGAGAGGATGTGGCAGGGCTTTCCAAGAAGCAGTTGGCCCTGCTCCGGCGACACCGCATCGGGTTTATCTTCCAGGCTTATAACCTCATCCCTGTACTGTCGGTGGAGGAAAATATCGGGTTCCCCCTCACCCTCTTGGGGGTGGATACCCGGGAAGTACGGAACCGGACCAGGCAAGTGCTCCATGATGTGGGCCTTGAAGGTATGGAAAAGCGCCGGCCCAAAGAGATGAGCGGCGGCCAGCAGCAGCGGGTGGCTATTGCCCGGGCCTTGGTAAAAAAGCCCGCCCTCATCCTGGCAGATGAACCCACGGCAAATCTGGACTCTGCTATTGGCCGGGAAATCCTGGAACTCATGGTGCGGCTCAATACAAGTGAAGGGACTACCTTCATCTTTTCCACCCATGATCCCATGGTCATGGACTATGCCCGCAGGATCGTCCGCATCCGGGACGGCCAGGTTGAATCGGACGAGGTGAAATAAATGACAATTTCAAGCGTAATCGAACTGAAACGGCTGGCCCTGCGGAACCTGGCGCGGCACAAGGTCAAGACCATCCTCACCTGCGCGGCGATTATGGTGAGCGTGGCGGTCTATATCTGGATGGACAGTTGGCTCGGCGGCGTATTTTTGGAATCCCGCCGGAATATCATCAATTACGAAACCGGCGCGGCGAAGCTGCAAACCAAACTGTACTTCGACAAGAAGGACGATCTGCCCAGTTACGAAACTTTTAGCGGATGGGAGGACTACGCTGCGGTCCTCGACGAAGCGGGGTATAACGCCGCGCCGCGCTACGCCTTTTCAGGAACCATGTACTCCCTTACCGGTTCCGCGCCCCTGGTGATCTACGCCTGCGATCCTGCGGCGGAAGCGCGGACCCTGGCTTATACGGAGTACATCGAGCTGGGCCGGTATATTCGGAACGGCGAGTTCGGCATCGCTTTGGGGCTGATGACCGCGGACAAGCTCAGGGTGGGGGTCCCCACCCGGCCGGAACCTGCGGAACTGGAGGATCTGATTGCAGGGGGCGGCTTTGGCCCCGCGGACGAGGCCTTTATCCGCTCCTGCTACGCGCCCATGGAAGCCAGGGCCCAATTCATGGAACCCAAAGAATACGCCGGGGAGCGGGTCAAAGACCGGCTGGTTCTGAAACGGGACCTTCCCCGGCCGGACATGGACCGGCTTTGGGATCTTGTGGACGCGACAGGCCGCAACGATGTACGGGTCTCCACGGTTATCGACTACAAGACGGCCCCGGACTCGATCCGCCGGGACAAGTGGGACGCGGACCTCTGGCCTTTCCTGAGCGCAGAGGAACAGGGGCTTGTGGCCGCGGCCTACGAATACGACGAACTTACCGGCGCGTACCTCCTGGCCGAAGAAGACCCGGTGAAACGGGACGCGATTCTGGCCGCCATGATCCGCGCGGACTTTTCCGGTGCGGTCCGCCATGTGAACCAGGTGATCGACGTCAAAGTGGCGGGCCTGGTGAACTCCCCGGACCCGGCCACCAACTTCAACATCGGCTATATGCCCCTGGACGTGTTACAGGACGAGGCCGGGATGATGCTGGAAGGCCGGATAACGGAACTGTTGATCCGGGACAAGGCCCTGGGCCCAGCGGACATGACCGGCAAAACCGAAACCAAAGGGGCTATCCGCGCCGCCCTGGACGCGGGTCTGGCCAAACGGGGACAGACCCT